>JAFVFA010000169.1 GCA_017475725.1 Spirochaetales bacterium | reverse complement strand
GGGCTTCTTGCAGCCGCAGACTCCGTGATCTCGAAGCATACCCTTGAAGGCGAGACTCCATGTCCAAGGACTATGGAGGAGATCCTCTTTACGGGATTGTTGTAGAACTCGGATGCCGAGAGGTTGATGTGCAGGACATCGATCTCCGGATGCTTTGAGAGGAACTGGCATGCTGCGTCGACAACATAGTTGTCCATCAGCATGGCAAGGCCGGTGTTCTCTATGATAGGTATGAACTCTGTAGGCGACACGGGTCCGAGATTCGGGTCATTGTACCTCAGAAGGACCTCTGCAGTTGTTGGTGAATCCGGTCTCAGTGACACAATCGGCTGGAAACAGATGTGGAAGCCTTCGTTTGTCTTGAAGGAGTGTCTCAGTGATTCCTCCAGAAGGTTCCTTCTCCTGTATCCGGCCAGAAGCTCTGAGTCTATCAGAAGCCTGTTCATCTGTCTTGTTATCATCCTCTCGCTGTCGATGTACTGTCCGACTATGGCTATGAGCTCCGCACCCGAAAGCTGTATCGACGTGCTGGTGGAGAAATACAGGACCTTCGCAAGCAGATCGATCTCGAAGCCTCCTGCGCTCCAGCTTTCATTGAACCTGTCGACAATCATGGTGGACATCTGCTCAAGTTCCGTCAGGTTCCTTGCAAAGACCCAGAAACGGTTCCTTGTTTCCTTGAAATACCATACCTTTCTCTTCTTGAGAGAGGAGAAGAAGTCACCGATTCTCTTCTGCAGGGCGTTTGTGGCATCCTTGTCTATTCCTTTGTCCGTTGCACTCAATCCATCGATGTCCACGACTGTGGCAAACAGGTGTCCTATGAAGTTGGACCGTTCAAGATAGAGATTGAGAGCATCAAGGTTGTAGGCGCCTGAAGCTTCATCCATCATGTGCTCGGGGTTCTGGAGCGTCAGGTCCCAGAGCAGGATCGCTATTGTGATTCCCATTCCGGTCAGAAGGATGTTCGGGAAGATCATCTGGAGCACCATGGAGATGGTGACCAGTATCGAGAAGAAGATTATCGTGATGATCTGCTTCTTGGACAGCTTCAGCCTGTAGATTATGACAAGTGAGATCAGCACTACCAGATAGAAGGCGACCGTAATGTACAGGAACCTGATCATGGGACCCTGGATGAATCTTGTGACTCCATCCACCTTCCGGATCGAGAACATGAGTCCCGTGAAAGGCGTGGTTATCTGAAGCATCATGATCAGGATCCCCGGAATCAAAGTGAGGACAAGTTTCGGGTTGCCCTTGTACGAGAAACCGAGGGAGTAGATCACGTAGGTGGTCATCAGGGCCGGAAGAATGGTCTGGAACATGTAGAACAGCCCGTTTATTGCATAGTTCACCCAAATGGGGACCGTCTCTATGTGCGCCAAGGTTATGCTTCCGGCCACGTCCAACGCCAGATCCACCACGGCGCAGAGCAGTCCCCATTGGAAGAGATATCCTGTCGTTGTGGGGAATCTCTTCGATGCGAAGTACTGCACTGTCAGACAGCAGAGGAATATCAACGAGCAGAGCTCATATTGGTATTGGTACGTGAAGTCTACAACCATATATGGGAAGCATTGTAAAGCAAATTTTTGAAAAATAATATATTGGCATGTCCTTTTTCTGCAAAATATGTTACTAATTAGGCATGAAGAAAAGACAGATCAAGAAAATCATCGGTACTTACTATTGGGACACTGAAGAGGACATCCTGCTTCCTCCCTCAGTAGTCAAAGAGGAACTCAGGGCAGAGGAGGTCTACTACAGCAAGGCCTTCATCATCTCCAACCCGGAGAAGGCCAAGGAGTTCCAGAAGCGCATAGAGGAGAGGATCGAGGCTGAGGCAGAGAAGGCCAGGGAGCTTTCACAGGACTGACGGCTTGGATCCAATGCCAGGGGAGGATCTGTTTCAACACGGGTCCTCTTTTTTATGTTTGGAGGATTTGAAGGTATGAAAGTGAAACATTTGGCCGTATTACTGGTGATTGCCGCCATGGCAGGACTTCTTTTTACCAGCTGTGTCAGAATCAAAGGCAAGAGCGTCAGCGCCGGGAAGTCCTTCTACAGGTATGATAACGGAGGCAAGTACTCCGCGGGTAACGGAGCGGTCTCCGCAGCGGATGTGAAGGAGATTGATGTGGATTGGGTCTCCGGGGACATCAGACTTGTCTGCGGCAATGGAAACGACATATCCTTCTCCGAGAGCTTTGACGGGAATCTGACGGAGGATCAGCTTCTCCACTGGTACCTTGACGGGTCAACCCTGAGAATCAAGTACCAGAAGTCAGGGGTCGTGAACGGGGACGGCAAGCGCAAGAGCCTTGAGGTGACTCTGCCAAAGGGCATGGTCCTTGGAAAGGTCGGCATAGTCAGCGTGTCCTCTGATGTCCTTTCGGAAGCCTCCGCCTCCGAATACAGGGTCTCGACGGTGTCTGGGGACTTCGATCTTTCAGCATCGGTGTCTGGATTGGTGCGCATGGACACCGTCAGCGGTGACTGCAACTTCAGGATGCCGCAGTGCCCTTCAGAGCTGAATTTGAATTCCGTCTCCGGTTCGGTCAACCTGTGGATCCCTTCTTCCAGCGGATTCACTGCGGAGCTTCAGTCAGTGAGCGGCAAGATCAGCTGCGCCATACCTTCGACAACTGCTGGCGGCAAGCTGACTGCAGGGGACGGCAGCGCCAGAATAAGGCTCAACTCGGTGAGCGGAGACCTTAACATCAATCCTTACTGAGCCGCAGTATTGCAATTTATCTGGTTTTTGATATCTTAGAATATGCGCATGTGCGCAGGGGCATTGGTAAGCCGGAAATTTGCCAAAAGGAGAAACAATGAGCAAGTACGCAGGAACACAGACAGAGAAGAACCTGGAAGCCGCATTCGCAGGCGAGTCCCAGGCCAGGAACAAGTACACCTATTTCGCATCAGTCGCAAAGAAGGAAGGCTATGAGCAGATAGCGGCCATCTTCCTTGAGACCGCAGAGAACGAGAAGGAACATGCAAAGCTCTGGTTCAAGGAGCTTGAGGGGATTGGAGACACTGCAGCCAACCTCGGTGCCGCCGCTGCCGGTGAGAACTTCGAGTGGACTGACATGTATGAGGGATTCGCCAAGACAGCCGAAGAGGAGGGCTTCAAGGCTCTTGCCGCAAAGTTCCGCATGGTC
>JAFVFA010000018.1 GCA_017475725.1 Spirochaetales bacterium | reverse complement strand
TGGGGTCGGAGAGCCTTGCGTCAAGCTCTTCAAGCTGTTTTCTGAAATCCTCAAGCTTCTCTATCATCTGCCTTGCTCCTCGGTCTTGGGCGAAGCGTTCCCCATGGATAGGAAACTCACATTCGGTTTCGGCTCCGGCGGGATGTAAAGGCTCAGAACACCTGTATGGCAGGCCTTTGCGCATTCGCCGCATGCAAGGCACTTCTTGGTCGCGTTGATGTCCGTGTCCTCGACCATCACGCCGAACGGGCAGGCCTCACGGCACTTGCCGCAGTTGATGCACATCTTGAGGTCGACTACATAGGCCCCATATCTGTTCTGTCTTATAGCTCCGACGGGGCATACTCTAGCACATTTGCCGCATTGTATGCAAACAACAGGGCGGGTTATGGTGCCCTCTATGTTGCTCTTGTTCCCCTTTCCCTTGCGCTCCACAACACGGATGAAGGCCATTGACGCCTTTGAGGTCCTGAAGTAGCTCCTTGCACAGGCATGGACGCACTCAAGGCATCCTATGCACCTTGCATCGTTGTTGATCACAAGCACACGGGCCCGCCTGTTGGCCTTGGTCGCCTCAGGGTCCTCGTACGGGGTCTGCTTGATGGGAAGGCTGTTGCGTCTGACACCGTCCAGCCGGTGGTAGGCATCGGCAATGGCTGGGGCAGTGGGTATGCAGGTTATCTCCCCGATCCCAATGGCCCCGTTTGATACATCAAGTCCTGCCCGTTCTATCACGATGGGTTTGATCTCAGGTACCTCATCGGCTCTGAAGAGGTTCAGTGAGGCGAACTTCGTCTTGGGGACGCAGTCCTCAAGCAGGTACTCCTCCTTCAGTGCATAGCCCATTCCCATCACGACGCCACCTTCTATCTGGCCCTCGATGTTGGTTGGGTTTATCGCTCTGCCCACATCATGGGCTGCGACCATCCTGAGTATCTTGTCCGTTGTGTTCTCCAACACGCACACCTGGGTGGCGTATCCATAGGCCACATGGCTCTTGGGGTTGGGCAGATCTGAGCCGAACGGATCCGTCTTTGCCAGGTATTCAGCGTAGAATTCCTGGCCTTCAACAGATTCCAGGCCATTGTTTCCCATCGCCTCTCTGAGCTGGACAGCTGCCCGTCTTGCAGCCTCTCCGGAGATGGTTGTGTGTCTGGAACCGGAGGAGGTCCCGCTGTCAGGTGCATTGAAGGTGTTGGATCTCTCCTCCTGGACCTGGTCCGGTCCAAGACCTGTCTCGTTGCAGACTATCTGCTTGAGAACTGTACAGAGACCCTGTCCGAGGCAGGAACCTCCGCAGTGGATGATGACCTTGCCGTTCTCGACCGTCAGTCTGACCCTTCCATAGTCCGGAAGGCCGACGCCGACCCCTGCGTTCTTCATGGCGCAGGCAATGCCCGCCACAGGATGCCCCTCATATTCGTCCTTGACTGCAAGCAGTGTCTCCACAAGTCCGGTTGACTGGTCCACAATCTGTCCGTTTGGAAGACACTGGCCCGGTCTTATGGCGTTTCTGAATCTGATCTCCCAATGGGACATGCCTATCTCATCCGCCATATGGTTCAGGATGCTCTCCATGGCAAAGCAGGTCTGGGTGACTCCAAAGCCCCTGAATGCCCCGGCAGGTGGGTTGTTGGTGTAGTAGGCGTAGCCGTCTATCTCCAGGTTCTGGTAGTTGTAAGGCCCCGATGCATGGGTGCAGGCCCTCTGCAGAACCGGTAGACCCAGGGATGCATAGGCTCCTGTATCCGCGATGACCTTCGCCTTCAGCCCCTGGATGGTTCCATCGTTGTTGCAGCCCAAGGTGAACTCCATGTCCATCGGATGTCTCTTGGGGTGCACCCTCAGACTCTCATCCCTTGTCAGCTTCATCTTGCATGGGCGTCCGGTAAGAAGGGCGGCCAGAGCGCTCAGATGCTGGACGGTGACGTCCTCCTTGCCTCCGAAGGCTCCTCCCACATAGCAGTTCTCGACCCTGACCATCTCCTCCGGCAGGTTGAGCATGGGGGCGGTCTCACGTCTTGTGTCGTAGACACCCTGGTCTGTGGAGTATATCCTGACGCCGCCGTCATCCATGGGAACCGCAACTGCACATTCGGGCTCAAGGAAGGCGTGCTCGGTCCATGGGGTGAAGAACTTCTCCGTGATCACATGGTCGGCGTTCCTGAGCGCGTTTTCGACATCTCCACGCCTGATATGGGTATGGCCCAGAAGGTTGCCGCCTTCATGGACAGAAGGTGCATCAGGCTTCATGGCCTCATATGGGCTTCTGACGCATTCAAGCTCCTGGTATTGGACCTTGACCTGCTTTTTTGCCTTCTTTGCGGCCTGATAGGACTCTGCAACCACAAGGCAGATTACATCACCGACATATCGGGTGATCCCTCCTACGGGGATCATCGCATCCCAGTCCCTCAGAAGGTGGCCCACCTTGATGGTTCCGGGGATGTCATCCGCTGTGAGGATGTCAACCACACCGGGGACCATCAGGGCGTTGTCCATGTCAATTGAAAGGACCTTCGCCCTTGGATACTTGCTTCTCACGGCAACAACGTAGAGCATGCCGTCAATGTAGATGTCATCAGGATACTGGCCCTTTCCTGTGACCTTGTCCCTGACATCCACCCTTGGGACCCTTGTGCCTATTCTCCATGATCTGTCGTCCCTGATGTCGTAGAGGCCCTTTCTGCGTTCCGCCGCAATCTGCACGGCCCTGACTATCTTTGCATAGCCTGTGCAGCGGCAGATGTTGTTTCTCATCGCATGGCGGATGTCCTTCTCCGTCGGGTCAGGGTTCTCGTCCAGAAGGGCCTTTGCGCACATCACCATGCCGGGCGTGCAGAACCCGCACTGAACGGCACCTGCATCTCCGAACGATGAGACGTAGATCTCCATCTCATCCGCAGGGATTCCCTCCACGGTAATGATGCTGGAACCTGCCACCTCTGAGGTGAGCACGGAGCATGACCTGACGAGCCTGCCGTCTATAATGACGGAGCAGGCACCGCAGGCGCCCTCAGAGCAGCCATCCTTGACTGATGTGAGATGAAGGGTGTCCCTGAGGAATCTCAGCAGCTTGACATCCCTTTCCACACTGACGGGTTTCCCGTTTACCGTGAAGTCTATCGTCACACGCGCATCTCCCTGTTGAACGGTTTCCCAAGGGCTGCAGGCCCGAGTCTGTTGGACTTGCGGTTGAAGGCAAGCACCACTATGACCAGAATGTACGGAAGCATGGTTAGGAACTCATAGTACTGGAACTGAGGCACAAAGATCTGTATCTGCGTCTGCAGGGTCTGTGCAAAGGTGAAGAGCAGGGCACCGAGGAAGATCTTGATCGGATGCCACTGTCCGAAGTAGACCAGTGCGACCGCTATGAAGCCTCTTCCGTTTATGATGTCGGCGTTGATGATCTTCGCCTGGCAGAGAGTGAGGAAGGCACCTGCGAAACCTGCCATGGCTCCACCCAGTGCAAGGCTCTGGTAACGTACAAGGTTGACGTTTATCCCGAGCGAGTCCGCTGCCCTCGGATGGGTTCCGACCGCTCTGACCTTCAGTCCCCACGGTGTCTTGTAGATCACATACCAGCAGACCGGGATCAGCAGATATGCGAAATAGACCACCGGATTGTGGGTGAAGAGTATCTTCCCTATGATCGGGATCCTTGACAGGACTGGGATGTCGAAGGCTGAG
>JAFVFA010000168.1 GCA_017475725.1 Spirochaetales bacterium | reverse complement strand
CAGAGGACAGTTCTTCATGGGCACGCAGACCATGTTCACAATCCACAACCTGGCCTACCAGGGTACCTTCCCCAGAATGGACTTCCTCTTCGCCAATGTGAAGCCCGATGAGCAGCTGTTCTCAAACGGACAGGTCAACATGCTCCAGGCCGGCCTTGTGTTCAGCGATTACATCACAACAGTCAGTCCAACCTATGCAAAGGAGATTCAGACACCGGAACAGGGCTGCGGCCTTGACGGGATACTCGTCAGAAGGAAGGGAAAACTAAAGGGGATAGTCAACGGAATAGACATCAACGAATGGAACCCCCAGAAGGACGCTCTGATTCCCCATCACTTCAGCATGGCAAGGATGGAGGGAAAGGCCAAGCTCAAGAGGGAGATCCAGACCCAGTTCGGTCTCCCGGTGAGAGATGATGTCCCTCTGTTCGCCATGATCAGCAGACTTGCCGCCCAGAAGGGCTTTGACACAGTGCTGGCATGCCTTGAGAGGATTCTGTCGGAGATGGATGTCCAGTTCATCATAATCGGAACAGGTGACAAGGCCCTGGAGAACGCACTCAAGGAGATGGCCCAGAGGCACGAGAACCTTTCGGTGAACATCCTGTTCTCTAACAAGGCTGCCCATCTGGTGGAGGCCGGAAGCGATTTCTTCCTGATGCCCAGCAGATACGAGCCCTGCGGACTCAACCAGCTCTACTCGCTGCGTTACGGCACAATTCCTATTGCACACAGGACCGGTGGACTTGCGGACACCATAATAGACGTGGACCAGTACCCGAAGGAAGGCACAGGACTTCTGTTCGATGACCTCACCCCGGATGAGATCCACAAGCACATCAGAAGAGCCGTGGAGCTGTACCGCAGGACAGATGGTGATGACACGATGGACAGGATCCGCCAAAGGGCGATGGACCAGGATTTCTCATGGTCCTCATCTGCGGACGAGTACATCAGCGTATACAGAAAGCTAATTGAAAAAGGTAATAAAATAGGAGAGATGAAATGAGCAGTAAGCCAAAAGTTGTTGCTATCATTCTGGGAGGCGGCAAGGGAACAAGACTGTATCCCCTTACAGCCGACAGAGCAAAGCCAGCAGTCCCATTCGCAGGAAAGTACAGATTGGTCGACATACCGATCTCCAACTGCATCAACAGCGGATACAAGAAGATCTATCTTCTCACACAGTTCAATTCCGCTTCGCTTCACAACCACATAGCAAGCACCTATGTGTTCGACCAGTTCAGCAGAGGCTTCGTGCAGATCCTCTCTGCGGAGCAGACCTACAGCAGCGAGTCCTGGTATCAGGGAACCGCCGATGCCGTCAGGAAGAACCTCAAGCACTTCCACGACCAGGATGCTGACTACTATCTGATCCTCAGCGGAGACCAGCTGTACAGGATGGACTTCTCCAAGATGCTGCAGAGACACATCGACTCTGGTGCAGAGCTGACCGTCGCGGCCAAGACCATCTCAAGGGCGGAGGCCACAGGGCTCGGAATCATGAAGACCAACTCCAAGGGAATGATCACCCAGTTCCTCGAGAAGCCGGCTCCAGACCGTGACATCACTGACTACAAGGTCAATGCCAAGTATCTGAAGAACTCCCTCGGGGAGGACGTCAACGCCTCCAACGAGTACCTTGCCTCAATGGGAATCTACATCTTCTCCGCGAAGACCATGGAGGACGCCCTGAACAACGACAAGACGGACTTCGGAAAAGAGATCATCCCGTCGCTTACAAAGACGCATCCGGTTGCATCCTACCTCTTCAACGGGTTCTGGGAGGACATCGGAACAATCAAGGCCTTCTATGAGACCAACCTTGACCTTGCAAGCATCAATCCGAGGTTCAACTTCTATGATGAGCAGATGCCGATCTACACGCACAGAAGACATCTTCCGGCAACCAAGATCAACCATTGCTCCATCACAAGCTCCCTCACATCAGAGGGCTCGATCATCACAAACGCCTCGATTCTGAACTCTATCATTGGTGTCCGTACCATCATTGAGACAGGTGCATCACTTGACGGCGTCTACTGCATGGGAGCGACCAAGTACGAGACCATCAAGGACAAGGAGGCCAATGCCGCCGCCGGAATCCCGAACCTCGGAATAGGCAGAGGCACCATGATCAAGAAGGCCATCATAGACATGAACGCAAGGATCGGAGACAACTGCAGAATAGGAATCGACAGTGACATCCAGAGAAAGGATGGGGACTACGACGGGTATTCGATCCATGACGGGATCATAGTCATCCACAAGGGAACGATCATCCCCACAGGAACAAGACTGTAGAATCAGATGATCACGATCCACGGGAAAACGAAGTGGACCAAAGCGACGCCCAAGGTTATGAAACCGAGGGCGTTTCTTTTTTCATTGTTGAACTCCACAACATCCTCCGTCTTCCTGATGTCCTTCAGAAGGTAGATCAGAACCACGACTATGTTGGCAGCAGGCAGGAGGTCCCCAATCACCATCGGACCAGGCGCAATGGGGAACAGGATCAGCCCGATTGCTGTCAGGAAGCCTATTGAGATGTATATCAGCTTGATTGACCTCCTGGAATTGTAGAAGGTCTTGATGTTTATCAGGAACAGCAGGTCAGTGCCGTATTTGTCCACAAGCAGAAGCCCTGCCGAGATGACAAGATAGACTATTGACAGAAGATAGAACTGAACCATGGTTGAATAATAGCTTCCGCAAGACCAATGTTCAAGATTATGGTTAAACATCATCGTTCTTTATGCTAATATGACACTGTGGAGAAGAATGACAATTTCAATAGAACCTACCCTCTTCCCGGGTTCGTGCTTTTACTCTTGATCTCGATCGCACCCGCCGTCGTCGTTGCGGTCTCTGGGCTGATCGCCCTTCCTGCGGTCCAGTCAAGCAGAGCCATCCTGATGACCATGGCATATTCAGCGCTTCTGGCCTTGGGCTGCAGTCTTGCAAGCATTGTCCTGGGTCTGCCCGGCGCATATCTGTTCGCGTCCTACAGGTTCCCGCTCAAATCGTTCTTCACATGGCTTTTCGCGCTTGCCATGGTCATTCCGACAACGGTGACAGCCCTTTTGCCCCAGCTTGTCAGCAGCATGTTCGCATTCATTCCGGACATCCCATT
>JAFVFA010000167.1 GCA_017475725.1 Spirochaetales bacterium | reverse complement strand
GAGAGGACCACGTTGTACGGATAGTAGTTTGTGTAATATGTGTTGACTGTGATCCTTTCAGCCTCTGAAGATGCCTTGAAGAGCTCCTCGCTGAAGTTTCCGTTCTCATCGTTGTAGACGCCTGCCCTGATGATGAGGTCGTTGACGAGCTCCTGCGGTGCTGTGATGCCGGCAGCCTTGGCTTCCTTGGAGAGAGCCTCGAAGACAACCTGTGACTGGTAGGCGTTGTAGTAGCTTGAGATCAATGTGTTGTAGTCGCCGTTCAGATATGCCGTCTGGAGGTTGGAATCATTGACCAATGTGTTGTAGAACACGCTGTTGTTTTCAAGGTTGATGGATTCCCCATCATAGTAACCCCAAGCGCTGGACTTCTCAGCTCTTGACTGGGAGATCATGACCACGATGTAGTAGGCTCCACCGATCATGAGAAGTGCAAGGACTGCGATGATGATGATGGTGATGAGCTTCTTGAAAGTCATTGGCTCCTTCTTAGCCTTTTTCTGCTTTGATTCCACTGCCTTCAGCTTAGAATCATTGGTTTCTGCTGAAGGGACATTCTTATCTGCCATGGAAGACCTCTTGAATATAGAATAGGAAACCCCCTTCTGAGGGGCACCATTGAATAAAATATCATCATGTGTAGAGCAATGTCAATGTAAGTCATGTTGACAATGAAAAGTAAAAACCATATATTTAACGAGGTCTTAATCGGGCAGTAGCGCAGGGGCTAGCGCGTCTGGTTCGGGACCAGAAAGTCGGAGGTTCAAATCCTCTCTGCCCGAAACAAAAGTGGTCAGCATGAGCTGGCCACTTTTCGTTTATGGGGCAGTCAATGGGATTTGAAGCCTTGCGGTAGGAGGACGCAGGTGCAATGCGTCCGAAGCAAGGCCGGCCCTGAAGGCGTACGACCTGGAGCCGAAGGGCAAATCCTCTCTGCCCGAAACGAGAATGGTCAGCTGAAAAGCTGGCCACTTTTCGTTTATGGGGTCTCACGACATCAGCTCTGCAAGCTCCTCCCATCTTATGTAGCTTGATTCCAGGGTCTCAGCAATCTCCTTGTAGCGCCTCTGCTTCTCTCCGGTTATGTCAGCCTCTCCGGATGAGAAGAAGGCCTCTAGCTCCTTCTGCTCGGTCTCCAGTGCCTCTATTGTTGAAGACAGCTCCTCAAATTCACGCTTCTCCTTGAAACTGGGACCTTTTTTCTGTCTTTCCCTGACCCTTGTGGTCTGCAGGGTCTTCTTCTGGTCATCGATTTTGGGAGCCGCTTTCAGCCTGAGCTGCTCCTCGTGGTAGTCCGAGTATGAGCCCTCGAAGCGCCTGGCCTCCGGCATCACAATCAGCTCAGTGCAGGTCCTGTCAAGGAATGCTCTGTCATGGCTGACTGAGATCACGCAGCCGTTGAAGTCGAGAATGTACTGCTCCAGTCTTCTTAAGGTGTCTATGTCGAGGTCGTTTGTCGGTTCGTCGAGCACCAGGAAGTTCGGGTTCCTGACCAATGTGCTCAGAAGGTAGAGTCGTCTTCGCTCCCCACCGGAGAGGACGCGGATGGGAAGTCTGTGGAATGAGGACGGAAAACCGAACAGCTCAAGGAACCTTGCAGGTGTGACAACATAGTCCGCAGAAAGCACTATCAGCTCACTTATGTCGGAAAGGAACTCCAGTGGCGTCTTGTCCAGGGGAAGGTTGATCGACGTCTGGTCATAGTAACCGAAGACGGTGTTCACCCCTGTGTCGACCTCTCCGCTCTCCGGCTGCAGATTGCCTGTCATTATCTCTAGCAGGGTGCTTTTCCCGCTGCCGTTCTCTCCTATGACTCCAAAGCGCTGGCCCTTGACGAACTCGAGGTTGAAGTCCTTGAGTATCTGCCTCCCGCCACGGCTCATTCCGATGCCCTTGAGCTCGAGGATCTTCTTTCCCATTCTCCTGCTTATGCTTGAGAAAGCCCTTGTCTCCTCCTCGGCCCTGGTCTGCTGTCCAAGCATCTCCTGGATCCGCTGCTTCCTTCCGCTGTCCTTTCCGGTTCTGGCCTTTGGACCTCGGTGAAGCCATTCAAGCTCTCTTCTAAGGATGGTGGCAAGGCGGTCCTGCTCCTTCTGTAGGGCGTTTATCCTCTCCTCCCTGCCTTCAAGGAACTTCGTGTAGCCTCCTTCATAGAAGTAGGCCTGCCTTCTGTCTATCTCCATGATCTTTGTGCAGATGCTGTCCAGGAAGTATCTGTCGTGAGTCACCAATATGATTGTGAAGGCTCCTGTCCCGGTGTTCGCTGTGCTTGAGCTCAGCTGGGTCTCAAGCCATTCTATTGCGGGGATGTCCAGATGGTTGGTGGGCTCGTCAAGAAGAAGTATGTTCGGTTCGATGGCCAGGATTCTTGCTATTGCCGCCTTTTTCTGCATTCCTCCTGAAAGGACGGCCATCTTTGTGTCTAGCGGTCTGTCAACGCCAAGTTCACTGAGATAGCGTCTGTATCTGGTCTCTATGTCCCAGATGCCCAATGCCTCTATCCGGTCCATAAGGGTATGGTCGCCGTTCTCGTAGTCGCAGAGCATCCTGACGTGCGGGTCCTGGCTTAGCCTCAGGAAACCTGCCAGGTCGCAGTTCTCCGGGAATCTCACATCCTGCTCCAGAAACGCCACTCTGCATGAGTTGTTTATGGTGATCTCTCCCTCATCCGGTTCGAGCTGGCCTGCAAGGAGTTTGAGGAAAGTCGACTTGCCGGCTCCGTTCTTTCCTATTATGCCCAGATGCTCCCCGATCTCGAGACCGAAGTTCACATCAGAGAAGAGGTTCTCGTCCTTGACGGACTTTGCAACATTGAATACGGAAAGTGCGTTCACAGAAAATGTTTTAGCAGAAAAGAGGACTGGTCTTCAAGGGCGTGATTAAAGTAGAATGGTCCCATGCAGAGAGACGTTTCACTCAGACTTCCACCTCAGAAGGCCTTTGACGAGAGATCCATAAGGAAGGCACTCGGCATAGGGCCTGAAAGCAGACTCGCAATCATCCGAAGATCCATAGATGCGAGAAGGTCAGACATCTGGATTGACCTTATGTGCAGGATCGACCCGGATGCTCCGGTTGCCGAGAGCATCTGCATGAAGGATGCGGACCCATCCAAGGGTCAGGTGATAATAGTGGGAAGCGGACCTGCCGGTCTCTTTGCTGCCATGACCCTGCTCGAGATGGGAATCAAGCCCGTCATACTGGAGCGCGGAAAGGACGTCCATTCCAGAAGGGTGGACATCGCCAGGATCTCAACGCAGGACATTGTGGACTCCAACTCAAACTACAGCTTCGGAGAGGGTGGTGCCGGAACCTATTCGGACGGCAAGCTCTACACAAGGAGCAAGAAAAGGGGAGAGAACTCAAAGGTCCTGGGGACGTTCGTCCGGTTCGGTGCCGCAGAGGACATCCTATGCGATGCCCACCCGCACATCGGAACAGACAAGTTGCCTAAGATAATAGAGAACATGAGAAACTCCATAATAGAACACGGCGGGGAGGTCCTGTTTCAGACTTGCGTGACTAATTTGATCATCGACAATGGCCGTTGCTGCGGTGTAATTGCAAGAAATCTGGTTGATGGTAGTGAAACAAGCTATCATGGCAATGTTGTCCTGGCCATAGGAAACGCTGCAAGAGACACATTCAGGATGCTCTGTTCAAGTGGTGTGGCCATGGAGTCCAAGAGTCTTGCAATGGGAGTGAGGCTTGAGCATCCGCAGCACCTGATCGACCAGATCCAGTACCACAATCCGAACGGTCGCGGAAAGTTCCTGCCTGCCGCAACCTACAGCTTCGTGACTCAGGTGGATGTTGACGGGAGAAGGGCAGGGGTGTACTCATTCTGCATGTGCCCAGGAGGCTTCGTCGTCCCTGCCGCATCTGACAGGGAGCAGGTTGTGGTCAACGGGATGTCCCCCAGCAACAGAGGCTCGAAATGGGCAAACAGCGGCATGGTGGTTGAGATTCCGGCGGACAGTCTGGACTCCGATGATCCTCTTGCCATGATGGAATATCAGATCTCGTTGGAGAGGAGAACCTTCCTTTCAGCCAACGGAACGCAGAAGGCTCCGGCACAGAGGATGACGGACTTCATGGCTGGAAGACCAAGCTCGGACATCGCACCGACAAGCTACTCGCCAGGGGTCACCTGCTCCAACATATGGGATGTCCTTCCCCCATTTGCATGCAAGGCCCTGCATGACGGGTTCGAGGTGTTCTCAAGGCAGGCCAGGGGTTTCATGACAAGTGAGGCCACCTTGATAGGCACCGAGACCAGAACATCTGGGCCGGTCAGGATAGTAAGGGATCCTGAGAAACTTGAGAGCGTATCCACACCTGGCCTCTATCCCTGCGGAGAGGGCGCCGGCTATGCAGGTGGGATAGTCAGTGCTGCGGTTGATGGTATGCGATGCGCCAGGATGGCCGCAGGGAACCTTCTTGTTTAAGTCTCCGGAGGGTGGCATGTTCTCTATCAGGATACCAAAGAACGTAAAGTCCCGTTCGGTCACCATAAGGACCGATGACAACGGAAGGCTCAGACTTCTGATCGTAGAACCTGCTGAACGCAGGGAAGACAGGGCCGGGGTGCTGTGGATCCACGGTGGCGGCTACAGGACAGGAATG
>JAFVFA010000166.1 GCA_017475725.1 Spirochaetales bacterium | reverse complement strand
CTTCTATTCGAACCCTGCAGCCCTCGCGGAGAAGGGTTTCGGACTTGCAGTCCCGACTGTGGGAATCACATTCTACAACGTCCAGAAGCTTGTGGCCGATGAAGAGGTCCCTGATCTTGCCAAGGCTGCAATGAAGGGAGACCAGGATGCAATGACGAACCTTGGCTACAAGGTCCTTTCAAACCTTGGAAAGGGTTACAACACCGTAGCGAAGGTCGACGCAGGAATCGGTCTCAAGATTGGTGTCATCGGTCTTGGAACGAACTTCCAGGTCAAGATCCACTCACTCAATGACGGTACAAGCGTTGCAAGCGCAAAGCTCATCCCTGAGATCAATGCTGCACAGACTCTGGCCCTTGGCCTGAAATTCATCGACACAGATGCCATCTCCCTTTCAGCAGGTGTTTCAGGACACTTTGTTTACAAGGCCTACTTCAAGGGAATCGGCGGAAACGATGCAGTCAATCTGATCAACAGCAAGGACAAGAAAGAGGTCCTTCTCTGGAACACTGCCATCATGGGCGGATATGCAATCCCGTTCGATGTCGGCGTGACACTCGGCCTGTTCGATGACCAGTTCACAATCGCCGCAACCGCCAACAACATCAACGGCGTCTACAAGATGAAGAGCTTCACCAGCGCCGGAGACCTTGTCAATTCCATCAGCGAAGGAACTCTTGAGGCCCCAGAGGGACATGTCGCAAAGGCCAGCTCAGAGTTTGAGGTCAAGACCCCATGGTCACTCAACTTCGGCGTTGCATTCGCCCCGGACGTACCTGTGGTCAATCCTGTTGTCACAGCTGACCTGATTGACATGTATGCACTGGTCAAGTCAATGATTGATGACTTCGACAGCTTCAGATGGAGCGATCTTCTTCTCCACCTCAACGCAGGTGCAGAGATCAATCTCTTCAACATCGTCTCAGCAAGGGCTGGAGTCAACCGCGGATTCCTTTCCGTCGGTGCCGGCATCTGGCTTCCGTTCGCACAGGTTGACGCCTCCTATGGCTGGCAGGAGTTCGGACAGGAGCTTGGAGACAAGCCTGTTGACGCTGTCACAATCAAGTTCAACCTTGGATACGACAAGCACTGAGCTTGCTATAGTCTAAAGAGAATCAAGGCTGCCATGGACTTCAAATCCTGGCAGCCTTTCTTTTTCCGAATGGATCTTCAATCCACCATCCTGTAGAGAAGGGTGTTCTCACCTCCGCAGATCATTCCAAGCTGTCCGGAATCGGTGAGGTCGTTCCGCTCAAGAAGGAATGGCTCATTATATCTCAGCATCTGCCTGGCCTTCTCAATCGCGTGGTTCTCTATGGCGCCACCTCCAATTGTGCCGAACATATCATTCTCGGTGATGAACATCATAGAGCCCACAGACCGTGGGGAGGAGCCTGATTTCTCCACAATCCTGACCATGATGCCATGCTCTTCCGATGCCTTTCTGAGGACATTCGCATCCACGGTGATGACCTTTCTGCTGAAACGGAAGACCGATATTATCTGGGCCATGATCGCCACAGCTATCTCCTCGGGCGTGACTGCATTGATCGGCAACCCTATGGGCGTGTGGAGCTTCTGCAGCATGTCCTCCGTTATCCCCTTTGCCCTTATGCTCTCCAGACAATGGGCGATCTTTGCCTTTGAGCCTATCATGCCGATGTATGAATGTGGATGCCTCAATGCGTACAGAAGGCATTTCTCATCGTATCTGTGGCCATGGGTGAATATGCAGTAGTATGGTGCCACAAAGCCGTATTCCCTGGACAGCAGCTGATCATAGGGGCCTGAGATTCTCTCTGCCTTCGGAAAGCGCCCCTCTGTCAGCAAGTCCTCCCTGCAGTCAAGGACGGTGACCTTCAGATCCTGGAGTTCTGCAAGGTTGTAAAGGGCCTTTCCCACATGGCCGCATCCGAAGAGCACAAGGTGCGGCTCCATCTGGATGTCCTCCACCAGATCCGGATCCTGTATGTTCCGGCCGCACAGAAGTCTGCCGTCCCTGCAGATGGCCTCCTCTCCGGTTCTGAAGGATGTGAGTCTCTGGACGCCCCCTTCCGCTATGGCCTGGAGAAATCTTTTGCAGTATTCACGCATTCATGGTCTCCTCTAGTGCTTTCAAAGTAGTTGATATCTCATTCTCGCTGGTGAAGGGACCAGGAGAGAACCTCAATGTCCCTGTCGGGAAGGTCCCCATTGTTCTGTGGCTCGACGGAGAGCAGTGCAGACCAACACGGGTCTCTATCCTGTATTTGTCGCTCAGGACCGCCGCAATCTCCGCAATGTCCTTCCTGTCGGATGTTACCGAGATGACTGAGGTCCTTGGCCTGTCGATGCCGGCTCCCACAACCTTTATCCCTTTGATCTTCTGGAGGCCTTTGAAGAGAAGTCCTGTCATCAGCCTCTCGTTCCCTCTGATCCTGTCCAAATGCCCAAGAACATAGTCGACGCTGTGCGCCAGCGCCATTAGCCCCGGAAGGTTCTGTGTTCCGGCCTCGAGCCTGTCGGGAAGGGTTATGGGAACATCCTCAAGGTCGCTCTGGCTTCCAGTACCACCACTTACCAGCGGCGGAATTCTCAGGGCTATGTCCTTCCTGAGCGCAGCTCCGCCGGTGCCCTCAGGTCCAAGAAGCCCTTTGTGGCCGGAGAACACAACGCCTGCTATGTTAAGCCTGTCCATATCGAATTTGACGTATGGAATGGCCTGAGCAGCATCAAAGAATGTCAAAAGACCATGTTTGTCGGCTATCTGGGCAATTTTCTCGACATCCTGAATTGCACCTGTGACATTTCCGGCGGCGCATATGACCATGGCCCTGGTGTTCGGCCGGATCAGTTCCTCAATTCTGTCAGTAATGATGAAACCCTCTTCGTCGCATGGGATTCTGGAGAAGGGGATTCCCATCTGGACCAGCGGTCGCATTACGCTGTTGTGCTCACATGAGGAGACAAGGATGTGGTCATTGCTGGAGAAAAGGCCCTTTATCACAAGGTTCAGGGATTCCGTGACACCACTGCTGAAGCAGACGCTCTCCGGTGTGCCCAGACCAACCAATCCGGCGATTGCCGACCTCAGTCCGAAGAGTCTCTCGAAGATTGGGAATTCTCCCGCTCCGCTTGTCCTGTTGATGTTTGTGCAGCTCTCCTCCATGAATGACTTCATGACATCCCCTACCCCAGGGGCTTTGGGGAAGCTTGTTGCTGCATTGTCCAGGTAAATGCGCTTCATGGCATCAGTATAGCATAATTTCCATTGTATTTCCAAAGATATGATGGTAAAATCAAATTTGGAATAAATGTTGCACTTTGTTGCAATCACTATTTGGAGGAAGGAATCAATGAAGATTTCAAAGGAGATGAGGAACCTGATGATTGCAGGCGGACTCATTGGAATCATTGCTGTTGTTCTTGTTCTTCTGGGCAACCCGAAGAACATGGGTTTCTGCATTGCCTGTTTCATAAGGGACATTGCAGGAGGAATCAAGCTGCACACCGCGGCCCCTGTCAGATATGTCAGACCTGAGATCATCGGTCTGGTGCTTGGCTCGTTCCTGATCAGCCTGGCCACAAAGGAGTTCAACGCCAGAGGCGGCTCATCCCCGATGCTTCGCTTCTGCATTGGCGTCATGGTCATGATCGGCTGTCTTGCCTTCCTTGGCTGTCCGTTCAGGATGGTGCTCAGGCTCTCAGCAGGAGACCTCAATGCCCTTATCGGACTTCTTGGCTTTGCCGCAGGAATCGGATGCGGGTCATTCTTCCTGGCAAAGGGCTTCTCACTGGGAAGGTCACACAGGCAGGCTCCCCTTGAGGGCGCGGCCATCTCAATCGTGAACGTGATCCTGCTGCTTCTGGTCCTGATTGCCCCTGCCCTGTTCGCATTCTCCGAGTCTGGTCCGGGCTCAATGCATGCGCCTCTGGTCATCTCGCTCTGCGCAGGCCTCATTGTAGGCGTTCTGGCCCAGAGAACCAGGATGTGCATGGCCGGCGGTTTCAGAGACCTCTACCTGCTGAAGGACGGAACACTGATCACAGGTTTCATCGCACTTTTCATCTGCGCCCTGATCATGAACCTGATCACAGGCAACTTCAAGCTCGGCTTCACAAGCCAGCCTGTTGCCCACAGCGCACATCTCTGGAACTTCCTTGGAATGTTCGTCTGCGGACTCGGCTGCACAATGCTCGGCGGCTGCCCGCTCAGACAGCTGATCCTTGCAGGTGAGGGAAACAGCGACAGCGCCATCACAGTCCTCGGACTTCTGACCGGTGCCGCAATCTCCCACAACTTCGGACTTGCCGGCAGCGCTGACAGCGTTGTTGAGGGAGTCTACAAGGTCGGTGGAATCAGCACAAAGGGAAAGGTCGCGGTGATTGCCTGCATCGTTATCCTGCTGGCCATAGCCTGCGTCAAGACATTTGCAAACAAGAAGGAGAAATAATATGGAACTGGATTGTAGAGGACTCAGCTGTCCTGAGCCTGTCATCAAGACAAAGAGAGCTATTGCAGACAAACCGGAGAGCATCGAGGTTCTGGTTGACCAGAGAGCACCTCTTGAGAATGTATCGCGCTTTCTCAAGGCAATGAAGTATAATGTCACTGCAGAGGAGCTCGATGGCGAATGGAAGATAAAGGCAACAAAGTGATGGTGGCGACCTTCGCCAACCATTATGGTGCCATGCTGTTCAGAAAGACTGTGGGAGCCGGATGCACATTGCGCCCGGTTCCTCGTTATTTGTCTTCATCCTGCGGGACCTGCGCCGTCTTCAACGGACCGTTCCTGAAAGAGTACGTGAACGAGAATTTGGAGGCCGTCTACGAAGAGAAGGATGGCCGATACGAGATGATCTATGAAAACTGATGTAAAGCTTACAAGTATGGTGAAGACCTCAGGCTGTGCCGCAAAGCTTCCGCCTGAGAAGCTCCACAGGGTCATAGACAACCTGCCTCTGATGAAGAGCGACAAGTTGCTGGAGGGCTTCGAGAGCGCAGACGATGCATTGGTCTACAGCGTCACGGATGACATCGTCTCCGTGCAGACCGTTGACTTCTTCCCTCCCATGGTTGACGACCCATTCATATTCGGGGAGATCGCCGCTGCGAATGCTCTGTCGGATGTCTATGCCATGGGTGGCGAGCCTGCTGTGGCAATGAATCTGCTCTGCTTTCCGTCGTGCCTTGAACTGGATGTCATGGACAAGATCCTCCGGGGAGGAATCCAGAAGGTCAAGGAGGCTGGTGCAGTGATAGCCGGTGGACACACGATTGCCGATCCTACGCCAAAGTATGGCCTGTGTGTCACCGGATATATGAAAAAAAATGACGTATGGTCCAATTCAGGTGCTGAAGTAGGCGATGTTGTTGTCCTTACAAAAGCCTTGGGGGTTGGAATAGTCAATACCGCTGCAAAGGGTGGTGAGGCCTCACAGGAGAGCATTGACGCAGCTGTGGACTCCATGACAAGACTGAACAGGGAGGCCAGGGACAAGGCCAGAAAGTACACCGTGCATGCGGCCACCGATGTCACAGGTTTCTCCCTTGCAGGGCATTCCCAGGAATGTGCATCAGGCTCGGGTGTGACGATAGAGTTCGACATGGGGAGCATCCCGGTCATAGAGGGGGCATTGGAGCTGGCAAGGTTCGGGCTGATACCTGAAGGGCGATACACCAACGAGGACTACCTCTTCGACAAGGTCAGGTTCGAGGAAGGGATTCCGCAGGAGATGATCGATCTGGCCTATGACCCTCAGACCTCCGGAGGTTTGCTGCTGTTCATGCCGGAAGCCGATGCCAGGGCATTTGCGGATGAGATGGACAGACCTTACTGCAAGGTAGTCGGAAGGGTCGTGCCTAAGGCTGACAGGGATGTGATATTCAAGGCTTGAGGAAAGTGCGGAACTCCTTCTCGTAAAGGGGCTTCAGAGCCTCCCTGCCTTCCTTCTCAAGGTTCATGTACCTGTCAAGGAGGTCTCGTCCGGCTTCGGTCAGGCTCGCGGATCCACCGTCATGGCCGCCCTGGACCCTGGTTACGGCAGGCTTTCCGATTGCCTTCTCGACGTTGCGGATCATCTTCCATGCCTTGGAATAGCTCAGGCCCATCTTCTCGCATGCCGCCTTGACCGATCTCTCGGAGTCAATGCACAGGAAGAGGTCTTTGACACCAGGGCCGAAGAAGCCCAACTCACCTTCGAACAGAACCAGTTTTGCAGCGAAATCCATACACAAAGTATAGTCCCCAATCTATCCTTTGTGCAATGTTTGGAGTAGAATCATGGACATGGGACTCTATAGGGAAATAGCCTCCCTCACAGGCATGGGAAAGGCCTTCATCTCTC
The DNA here is from genome assembly GCA_017475725.1 of Spirochaetales bacterium. Classification (GTDB taxonomy): domain Bacteria; phylum Spirochaetota; class Spirochaetia; order Sphaerochaetales; family Sphaerochaetaceae; genus UBA9732. The sequence goes on along the minus strand of JAFVFA010000166.1, from coordinate 1,882 downwards.
TCATAGGCAGTGGTGGGAAGACCACATTCATGGAAAGGTACGCAGATTATCTGCGTTCTGCCGGGAAAAGGGTGCTGATGACCACCACCACCAAGATAATGTCTCCGCATCGGCATGATTATGGGGCGGATATGGTGTTCTCCGATGACTCCGTCCTGTCATTCAGACCAGAAGGTCCCTGTGCGGTCCTTTACGCGCTTGAGAACCCGGAGACCGGAAAATGGTACTGCCCACCGATTGGGAATCTTGAGGCCTTGATGGGGATGTATGACGTGGTCATCAATGAGGCGGATGGAGCAAGGCTCCTACCCGTCAAGGTCCATACGGAGAGGGATCCCCAGGTCCCTGCGTTCACAACGTTCACGATATCAATACTTGGACTCTGGGCCATAGGCAGGAGGACATCAGAGGTCGCCTTCGGTGAGGAACGGGACCTTGTCGTGGATGCAGACTATCTGAACTGGCTTCTGCATGATGTTGAAGGGCTCCTGAAGAGCTCGATTGTGGGGAGAAGGGCCATAGTCTTCAACGGTGCGGAGGAGTGCTGCCCCCTTCCATTGCTTAAGGGGCTTGAGTATCCGTCTGATGTCCATGTCTATGCGGCATCCGAAAGGGAGGGAAGGATCTATGGGAAGATCAGATGACATCTTCAACAACCTGATGGTGGTACGCGGCGCAGGAGACCTGGCCACAGCAATCATCATCCGTCTCCACAACAGCGGCTTCAAGGTCATTGCCCTGGACATAGAGAAGCCTACCGTGATCCGAAGGACGGTGTCCTTTGCCCAGGCTATCTTCGATGGTCAGACTGAGGTGGAGGGAGTGGCTGCCAAGCTTGTCGGAATGGAAGATGTTGAGGATGCATTGGCTAAGGACTTCATTCCTGTTGTGGTGGACCCGGATGGGAAGACCATAGAGAAAATGAGGCCGACAGTGGTCGTTGACGCCATCATTGCCAAGAGGAACCTTGGTACGAACAAGGCCATGGCGCCTTTCACGGTCGCGCTTGGACCAGGCTTCAAGGCAGGGACAGGTGATGACTGTGACGTAGACTGCGTGATCGAGACCACAAGGGGGCACAGACTTGCAAGGCTGATCTATGAAGGCTGTGCGGAGCCCAATACAGGCATACCTGGAAACATTGGGGGCTACACTGTTGAACGGGTGATCCACTCCCCATGCGCGGGTCTGTTCAGGTCGTGCAGCAGAATCGGGGATGTGGTCCATAAGGGCGATGTCATTGCCCATGTCGGGGATGCAGAGGTCCGGGCCAAGATAGACGGAATGATCCGAGGCCTTCTGCAGGATGGGCTCTGCGTGCCCGACCATTTCAAAATCGCTGACATAGACCCCAGGGGGGATCAGGCGGACTATCTGACATGCTCCGACAAGGCAAGGGCCCTTTCCGGTTCCGTCCTTGAGGCTGTCCTCCATTATCTTTCAGAAAACAACTAAAAAAACAAACAAAAATCCGACACAGTGTTGAATATTAGATTGATGTTGATTATATTTCCATAGTCATGATGGAGGTGTGGGATGAATGTCAGCGGAGATCTGAACAGAAGTGTGCGCAACACAAAGAGGAGGTTGCGTGCAAGCCTTATGAGAATGGTTCTCAGAAAGCCGCTGAGGGCAATCACGGTGAAGGAGCTGACATCAGATGCTGATGTGAACAGAAGCACCTTCTACTTCCATTACCAGGACGTCAAGGCCATGGTCAAGGAGATGGAGGGCGAGTTCTTCAGCGATTTCGCATCAGCCCTTGAGGCCATAGACCAGAAATCGCGAGACTCGCTGCTGATTCTGGTAAGATGTCTTGAGAACCATATGGATCTCTGCAAGATCGTTCTGGGTTCCAACGGGGACATGGAGTTCCTTGAGG
>JAFVFA010000165.1 GCA_017475725.1 Spirochaetales bacterium | reverse complement strand
TGCAGTCACAGGTGACATAAAGAAATAACCCAGGGAAACAGCATGTCAATCGTCTTCAGGAATGCAATGGTCGTTGACGGGTCCGGCTCAAGGCCCTTCAAGGCGGATGTGGTCGTCGACGGCGACCTCATAGCCAAGATCTCCGCAGATGAGGTCAAGGCAGACCGGACGGTGGATGCGGATGGCTGCATTCTCTGCCCGGGTTTCATGGACATTCATGCTCACAGCGAGCTTGAGGCCCTGAGGAACCCGTCCATGCCAAGGAAGATCCAGCAGGGCATAACCTTTGACCTCTCCGGAAACTGCGGCATAGGGGTCTACCCCAGGAAGCTCTCAGACCCGCCTCTGTTCGCAGACATCCTTGGACATTATGACAACTGGAGCTGGACGGACTTCACCTCTTTCCATTCGATTCTTAAACCCGGAATCAACATGGCCTTCCTGCAGAGCCACAGCTGCCTGCGGAACCAGGCCATGACGGGCAACCCGAACAGACCGGCCACAGAGTCCGAGATCGGGACCATGTGCGAGCTTCTGGACACATCACTCTCACAGGGTTGCGTCGGGCTCTCATCAGGGCTCTACTACGCCCCCTGCCTCTTTGCGGACAGGGCGGAGATGGTAGCCCTTCTCAAAGTGGTCAGAAATCATGATGGCATATTTGCGGTACACCACAGATGCGAAGGTGACGACATCCTGAGCTCGATAGACGAGATAATCTCCTACACCAGAGAGACAGGTGTCAGACTGGAGATCTCCCATCTGAAGGCAATAGGAAGGAAGAACCAGTCGAAGGTCACACAGGTCCTTGACAGGATACACGCCCTCAGGTCCGAGGGCTTCGATGTGGCCTTTGACCAGTACCCCTATGAATACGGAAGCACAAGCCTGTTCAGTCTGCTGCCGCCTGAGCTTCTCAGGCTCTCCCCTGAGGATCTCTCAAGGACCCTGCACAGCATGGAGACGGACAGGAGCCTCAGGGATAGGATTGTGGCTGAGATGGAGAACCCTGACGGGTGGGACAGCATAGCCGAGCTCTGCCCATGGGAGGACATCCGCATTGTGATAATGGAGAGTTCTCCGGAGTTCAACGGGCTCAACATGCTTGAGGCTGCGGACAGACTTGGGATGGATCCCTTCGATGCCCTCTTCCACCTACTTGCGAATGAGAGCCGATGCGCATTGATGACGGATGTCACACAGACAACGGAGAGTCTTAGACGCATCTTCAGCGACGATCTGATGAGTTTCGGTACCGATGCCCTCTATGCGGGCGAGATGGCGCATCCGAGGAGCGCCAACGGTGCGATCCATCTACTGTGCGAAAGGTGCATCAAAGAGGGAACCCCATTCGAGACGGCGATAAACAAGATGACCCACAAGGTCGCGGACAGACTCGGGATCAGGGACAGGGGTCTAGTGAAGGAAGGCTTCAAGGCCGATCTTGTCATGTTCAACCCCAAGACGCTGAAGGACAATTCCGACACAACACATCCGTTCGAGATGTGCACAGGACTTGAGAACGTGATGGTGAACGGGGTCTTTGCCCTGAAGGACGGCAAACTCACCGGTTCACAGAGCGGAAAGGTGATTCTGAAATAGACTTCATCTACCGAACTTCTGCCAGAGCTTCTCAAGGGAATAGAAGTCCCTCATCTCCTGGCTCATCAGATGGATCACTATGTCTCCGCAGTCGATCAGCTCCCAGCCGTCCTGGCCTACAGCCTTATGGCGATTCCTGACCTCCAGCCCTATGCTGTCGATCTCTCCCCAGATCTCATGTGCCAGGCCCCTCAGATGACCGAGGCTTGTGACCGTGCAGATGATGAAGCAGTCAGTCCAGGAGCATTCCTCCGAGAGGTCGATAGTTGTGATGTCCATTGCCTTGTGGTCCGACAGGAATGCGCAGATCCTCTCTGCCTGAACTCTGGTCTCTTCCTTCATTTATTTCCTCCAAGAACCTGCTCGAGCCACTGTGAGAAGTACCGCTGCGAGAAGTTCAAATCATCAGAATCGAAAAAGCTGTGTGCATCATAGCACCAGCAGGATGGGTTTTTCTCTGCAAGAAGCTTCAGGAGCTTTTCACTGTCCTGGCCGCAGAGCTGGTTTATCTTATCCGACAGTGGTCTTTTGCTCAATACCGAGGCCTTTGCGACCATCGTCTCCACACGCTTGACGCTTCCTGCAGGCTCCTCGTTCTCGGAACCGAGGACATCGAGCATGTCCTTCAACGTCAGAAGCGCATCCGAGGATCCGACCAGGAAACCGGAGTCCTTGAGTCCGACGAAGTTTCCCATCGCAATGGGTATGGAGCTGAGCCCGGAGGCCTTTCCCCAGAGGAGGATCTCCTCCAGAGGGAGCTGGATGCAGTTGAAATGGTTGTTCCTGGGCGTGTAGATGAATGCGTATGCGGTATCACCGAAGTAGCCGTAGTAGCAGACTCTGGAGTCCCCGGCGCAGCCGCACAGAAGAAGGGAGACGCATGTGATGATGGCGATAATCAGGGCAACGGCCTTTCGTCTTCTCAGTATTTGCATCCCCATTTCTTCTCAAGGTCCTCCTTCATGGCCAGCGAACCGCTGGAGGCATCGTGGAAACCGGTGCTTCTCCAATGGTCAATCATATCACACAATACACGGTAGGCACACTGCTGAATGCTTGAGGACCCCAGGTAGAACCCTCTGCGCTGGTCAGTCATGAACCTCCTTGTAGGCTCTATGTAGTCGGCTATGAACAGGGCAAGTGCCAGACTGTCCATGCCGGAGTTTCCGGTAGTGTGGTCGCAAAGCGCCCTGTACCAGGACTTGGGATAGTCCCCCACAAGGCCAGCGGCAATCTCGGCGGAGACCGTTCCATGTGCAAGAACAGGGGCTTTGATGTCCTCTTCTGAAAGAGTCACACCATTTTCCTTGCAGTATTCAAGCAATTGGGCATCTGTCATCTCACGCGCAATGTCATGTGCAAGTCCACAGAACTCCGGGGCGCCGAAACCGTTCCAGGTTCTCTCGTAATCGGTGCACCCGAAATGGTCCAGGACCTTTCCTGTGGTCTGCGCAACACCCATGCTGTGCAGATATCTCCTTTCCGAGACATGGCCCTTGAGATAGTCCGCAAGCTGTTCAATGGTACAGATTCTTTGATTTGACATACTCTAGAACCCTTCTGGAAAGGAAGTCGCCGTTTCCCTGGACATCGCCTCTGACTGCACTTGAGGACTGCGGGGCCACATTCTCCGGCTCAAGACGTCTGTAGCAGACGCCTTCCGGGACAAGGCTCCAGTCTGTGCCGGACTGGCTTCTGCGGCAGATCAGGAACTCCACGTTGTCGCGAAGATACTCGAAGTCATGCCAGCGGGAAAGGCCCTCAAGATGGTCATCTCCTATCACCATCCCGATTCTGTCCAGACCGAGCTTCCCCTTCAGTATCCTTATGGTGTCCGATGTGAACGACACACCGCCCCGCTCAAGCTCCATGGCAGAGATGCCCAGGTCAACCTTGCGGTCATCAGGATACAGCTCCCTGTAGTCCTCCAAAGCGAGGCGCAGCATCTGGAGGCGGTCCTGGTCGGACGCCTGTGGGCGGCTGCTCTGCTTGAAGTTGCTTACCTTTGCAGGGATCAGCAGGAAGGAACTGTAGTCGGACATTGAGACTGCGCAGTGGAGAAGGAACAGATGTCCCAGATGGACAGGGTCGAAGCTTCCTCCGATCATTGCCGTCTTAGCGCTGCTCATATTCCTCCAGACTCTCCGGATAATAGGCATCCGTGTCAGGTCTGCCGGTGAATCCGCTCTCATCAACAGGCTTCGCTATCATGTCAAGGAAGGCCTTCATGATCGGCTTGACCGAATCCTCGTCGAAGATCGTCATGCCATAGACCTGCTTGTCACTGTACTTGGCCTTGAAGGCCTTGAAGTTCTCCGGAGCCCCATCCTCATCCAGCTTTGTGCCTATCAGGACCTCCTTCTTCTCCAGGAGATCAGGCGAATAGTTCTCGAGCTCCTTTCTCAGAAGCTCGTACTGGTCAAGGCATGTGGGGTCGGACATGTCAATCAGATATGCAAGACCGCTTGTCCTTGAGATGTGTCTGAGGAACTTGAACCCCATCCCTGCGCCCTGGCTTGCACCCTCTATTATCCCCGGGATGTCTGCAAGCACCACGTCCTGGTCCCCAAGACGCATCATGCCAAGCTGCGGGATCTTTGTGGTGAACGGATAGGAAGCGACCTTGCTTCTTGCATTGGTGAGCATGTTCATCAGGGAGCTCTTGCCGGCGTTCGGGAACCCGACAAAGCCTACATCGGCTATGACAAGCAGCTCAAGTCCAACCCTCATCTCAATGCCGGGTTCGCCCGGCTGGGCGAATTTGGGGGCCTGTCTTGTGGAGGTTCTGAAATGGTAGTTGCCAAGGCCTCCACGGCCGCCCTTCAGAAAGACGAAGCGGTCAACGCCGGTCAGATCCTTGATGATCTCGCCGGTCTGGGCATCCTTGATCACCGTTCCCGGCGGGACGGGGATCTCCATGTCGTTGCCGTTGCGTCCGTAGCAGCGTGCGCCGCTGCCGTTCCTTCCGTTCTCTGCGCGGAAGGATCTGATGATCTTCAGATGGGCCAGGGTCCTGAGGTTCTCCTTGACTACAAAGACGAGATCGCCGCCCTTGCCGCCGTCTCCGCCGTCAGGGCCGCCTTTCTCGACGAATTTCTCTCGTCTGAAGGAGACACAACCATTGCCCCCGTTTCCGGAGGCAATGTCGATATAGGTTTCATCTGAAAAACCAAACATAGAGTCTTAGGCTGTCTTACTCTTCAACAACGATGCTGACGTAGTTGCGGTTGTTTCTTGCGTGATAGAGAACCTTGCCGTCAACCTTTGCAAAGAGTGTGTAATCGGATCCGAGGCCGACGTTCTGACCCGGATGGATCTTGGTTCCGTGCTGTCTGACGAGGATTGAACCTCCCTTGACAACCTGTCCACCGTAGCACTTCACGCCCAGGCGCTGTGCATTGGAGTCTCTTCCGTTCTTTGATGAACCACCACCTTTATGATGAGCCATTGATTGCCTCCCTTAAGCGTTGATCTTTTCGATCTTGAGAATTGAATACTGCTGTCTGTGACCCTGGGTCCTGCGATATCCCTTTCTCCTGTGATACTTGAAGACACGAACCTTATCGCCCTTTGTGTTGGACTCGAGTGTTGCTTCAATACTGGCACCCTCAACATATGGTGCACCGAACTTGACGTCATCTTCCTTGACAACTGCAAGGACAGAATCGTATGTGACCTTTGCGCCGATCTCTGCATCAACCAGGTCGACCTGGACGCTCTTGCCCTCTTCTGCCTTGTACTGCTTTCCAAGAATTTCTACGAGTGCGTACATAAACACATCCTTAAAATGAAATTTGCTCTACCCTTATACCCCTTATCCCGACCTTTTTCCACAACCCTCGGAAAGAAAAAGAATAAAAGTACTCTTGACTAACTACCGTTCGTTAGTTTTTAATGCAGACATGAGCACCCGCGAAGACATAATCAGCGCCCTTCTGGACTTGGGGGAGGAGAAAGGGCTTGCAAACGTGAGCCTGTCGGACATAGCACTTGAAGTCGGAATCCGCAAGGCAAGCATCTACAGCCATTTCGAGAGCCAGAAGGCGATCATCGATGCCATGCTGGCTCACTGCCAGTCGGTACTGAAGACAAAGACCTTCAATGTGGACTTCAAGGCCAAGGACGCCCGGAGCCTACTTGTCTCTCTGTTCGACAACATCATAGATGTCTTTGCGGAAAAGCCCATATCCTCATTCTTCTCAATAATCCAGCAGCAGCGAATGTTCGATGAAACGTTCTCAGCCGAGGAGAGGATGGTTTCCTCAATGATCAACGCCAGGATAAGAATCGCATTGGAATTCTGCGTGCAGAGAGGTTGGCTGGACATCAGGGATACAGACTATGCGGCAGACCTTGTCACAGCGGCTGTGCTGAACAAGATAAGCGATGTTCTCTCATCCGGAGCCGAATGGGAGACCGACCGCCTTTCAGACGGGCTCATAGAGCTGTTTTAATTGTTTGTGGCACGTTTCTCATTGCCGCATATAACAAAATTCGTGTATAATTCTGTTATATGCGGAGGGACTTTATGCCGAACATCATCTCAAGCGCAGAACTGAGGAACAAATATAACGAGGTCTCTGAGCAGTGCCACAGATACGGAGAGCCGACCTTTGTGACAAAGAACGGCAAAGGAGATCTGGCAATCATGAGCATTGAGGCTTATGAGCAGATGACTTCAAGATATGAACTCTATTCTCTGATCCAGGAAGGCCTCGACGATGTGGACAACGGAAGAACCAAGCCTTGGGAACAGTCCATGGAAGACATCAGATCGAGGTTGTCGAAGTGAAATACTCTGCACTTTTCACTGAGTCTGCGGAAAAGGATATTGAAGCTGCAGCACGGTATATTGAGAGTACGCTTCATAACCCTTCTGCGGCAGAGAACCTTCTTAAGGACGTATCACTGGAAATAAGGAACCTTGAAGACAACCCATTCATATGTTCCATCATAGATGACCCTGGTTTCAAATCCATCGGACTGAGAGTCAGCATCGTCAGAAACTATCTGCTGTTCTATACCGTTTCATCCAATGACAAAACAATCCTAATCCTCAGATTCCTCTTTGGAAGAAGGAACTGGAGGTGGATTCTGAGACAAAGCTTCGCAATTGAGTAAGCAGACTGTCACATCTTCTCAAGGAACGGGATCCCTACAAGGTCAAAGGCGTTCTTCATGACCTGCAGAACCATCTCGCAGAGGCAGACCCTTGCCTTGACCAGTGATGAGGTCTCGGCCTTGAGGATCTGGTTGTCATGGTACCAGTGGGAGAACTTCTTGGAGAGGTCGTACAGGAATGCGCAGATGACGGATGGGTCATACTGTCTGCATGCCTTGGCCACAGTCTCCGGGAAACCTCCGACCATCTTGATGATCTCGCGCTCGTCGTCAAGCACAAGCAGAGAGGCATCGAACGGAATGGAGTCGTACTGGTCCCTGACCTCCTGGTATTTTCTGAGCATGGACGAGATCCTCGCCCCCATGTACTGCAGGTAAGGTCCTGTGTTTCCGTTGAAGGAAAGGGACTCCTTGGGGTTGAACACAAAGTCCTTGTTCGGGTCGAACTGCAGAATGAAGTAGTTCAGGGCACCAAGGGCGATGTCATGGGCCGTCTGGTCCACATCATCAAGCTCGCCGTCGCGTCCCTTCTCCAGAATCTCCTCCTTGGCCATCTGCGTCAGGGAGGCGATCAGGTCATCAGCATCCACAACCGTGCCCTCACGGCTCTTCATCTTGCCCTCAGGAAGGAAGACCATTCCATATGACAGGTGGTGCAGATCCTTGGCCCACGGATATCCGAGTTTGTCCAGAACATGGAAGAGGATTGTGAAGTGGTACTTCTGCTCGCTTGCGACAACGTAGATCAGGCTGTCGAAAGGCCAGTCCTCGTGACGGTTGATGGCCGTGCCGATGTCCTGTGTTATGTAGATCGATGTTCCGTCCTTCCTCAGAAGGATCTTGCGGTCAAGTCCGATGTCGGAGTTGTCGATGTAGATGGCTCCGTCCTCAGCCTTCTGGAAGACACCCTTCTCAAGCCCCTCCAGAACCTTGTCCTTTCCGAGCTTGTAGGTATCGCTCTCATAGTAGAACTTGTCGAAGGAGATGCCAGTGTTCCTGTATGTCTCGGCCACCCCGTCCAGGGTCCAGCCGTTCATCTTCCTCCACAGCTCCATGACCTCAGGATCGCCCTGCTCCCACTTCCTGAGCATGGCCTGGGCCTCGAGATCCGGTCCGTTGCTGTCCTTTGCCTGCCTCTCAGCCTCCTCTGCGGATAGTCCCTTGGCCTTCAGGGCCTCGATGTCCCTGTCAAGGACCTCCTTCTCCCACTGGGCGAAGCGGACGTAGTAGTTTCCCACAAGATGGTCGCCCTTGATTCCGGAGGACTCCGGGGTCTCCCCGCCGCCGAACTTCTGGTATGCCAGCATGGACTTGCAGATGTGGACGCCACGGTTGTTGATCAGGTTGACCTTCAGGACCTCGGCACCGCCTGCCTTGAGGATCTGGCTCATGCTCTGGCCTATGCAGTCGTTCCTGACATGGCCAAGGTGCAGCGGCTTGTTGGTGTTCGGGCAGCTGAACTCGATCATGACCTTCTTGCCCCCCAGGACATTGGTCTTACCGTAGGAGGAAGACTCCTTGAAGATCTGCATGTATGTGTCCTGGACCATCCTGTCCATGTTGAGCCTGACGTTCATGTACGGGCCAGCCACGAAAGCCTCTCCGTCCGGTTTGTCCTCAAGGGCGTTTATGTCTGCCGCCAGCTCCTGCGCAATTGCAGCGGGGGCCTTCGAGAAGGCCTTTGCGAAGGCGAAGAGAGGAAATGCAAGATCCCCCAGCTCCGGTTTCGGAGGAACCTGGAGAACCACATCCTGAAGCTTGCCGTCATGGCCCGAAAGTTCATACATCCTCTGGAGTCTGGCCTGGACCAGATCCTTCCATTCTGACTTGTTGATCATCTTTGAATCCTTATGCTGACCTCTCCGGTGGACAGCACCGTCTCATTGCCGTCCCCATCCACAACATGCAGAAAGCATGAGTCGTCTATGGAGACTGCGGTGCCCTCTCCGGTTACCTTGCCAGCCTGCATTATTTTTACTTTGTTTCCGACAATTGTGCTAGAGCTTTTGTAGTCTTCCAGCCAGTTTTCATCTCTTCCATGGTAAAGGGAATAGACGTTGTACACAAGACGGTCCACAAACACATCCATGGGCGGTGCCGACTTGCAGTCCGGGTACAGAGAGGTTGCTATCTCCCTGACATCAGAGGGCAGCTCATCCATGTCGGTCGTGTAGTTGATTCCTATGCCGATCACCACCCTGTCCCCTGCGGCCTGGGCCAGGATCCCACTGACCTTCTTGCCGTTGTAGACTATGTCATTGACCCATTTGATGCCGCAGTTTCTGTTGCATACCTCTGAAATTGTACGCTTTACTGCAACTCCGGTCATTGCCGTAAGGCAGATCCCATCCTTTTCAAGCGGAAGAAGCATGCTTATGTAGATTCCTCCCTCAGGGGATGAGAAGCTTCTTCCCAGACGGCCGCGACCAAGCTCCTGGCTATGGGCCCAGACGACGGTCCCGCAGGGGCAGCCCTCCCTGGCCATGTCCAGCAGGACCCTGTTCGTCGAGTCTGTGCAGTCGTATTCGTAGAGCGTCACGGGGTCGAAACCCGGAATGTCATGCCTTGTCTTCGTTTCCATTGTCGCTGACAGTATTCTCGGCAGCGATGTCTTCGTCAAGGGTCAGCTCCAGAAGCTCCGGATGGGCGAAGTACCTTCTCATGCACTGGAAGCAGCCGGCGAAGTAATGCCCGCTGCAGATCCTCTCATCCATGACGACCCCAAGCGGAAGGCAGGTCTGGAAAACGACATCGCCCTTCACCCTCTTCGGGACCTCCCTGAGGTTCCCCATGGTTATGAAGACGCTGGTCGTCCCGAACTCGTAGCAGTGATGGTAGATGTGGTTCGTCTTTATGCTGGCCAGATTCGATATGGTGAGGCTTGTGTGGAAGGGACTTGCATCTATGACAGACTTGGGGAGAATCCCCCTCTTGTCCATCCACTTGAAGAGCCCGACTCCGGTGTTCGCAAGGCCCGGGAAGCCTATCAGCTTCCTTATCAGCCTGTCTGTGGAGTTCTTGGCCTTCTCCTCCCTGTTCTTCGCGATGTACTCGTCTATCTTCCTCTGGACGTCGAAGATGGTGTCATTGAAATCGAAGCGGATCTTGCTCATGGTCCCCTCCATGTCTCCATCCCCGTCCTTCAGGACCACCATGGCCACATCGAAGTCCTTGCGGTCATATATCTTCTTGTTGACTATGAACCGGTTGAGAAGCGGATACTTGGCCGCCGTCCTGAGATATGCGCAGATCACAAGCCCCAGATGGCTCATGTAAACGCCCTCCTGCCTCTTCTGTCTGATGTATGCCTTGAGCGGATGCACAGGAATGTCCAGAGTTATCATGTTCATGGCGTCATAGCGCTTGTTCATGATGTAAGGCACGATGGTATACATCGGGTCAGCGTCCTTGACCCTGATGCCGTCTTTTCTTCCCATTTGAAAAATCCTTCCCTGTCAGTGGATTGATTTCCTAAATGGTATCAGCAGTCTCCGGAGAAAGCAATCTGATTCTTACAATGTCGCCGATGTCCAGTCCGGGATCGTCATTGGACAAGGTCACCTTCATGTAGTTTCCGGTCAGCCCGTACCAGTGTCCCAGTCTGCGCCCCTCTATGATCATCTCGTTCTCCTTGCCGACCTGACGCAGGACATATTTCCGGTTGAGCCGGGCGGACAGGTCCCTGAGAATCCTGGCCCTTTCGTCCCTCACGATCTCCGGCGCCCTGTCCGTGGCATGCTCCAAAGCGGTGTCCGGCCTCGGGCTGAACGGGAAGACGTGCATCATCGCGAATCCGTGGCGCTCCAGGAAGCTCCTGGTGACCTCGAACTCCTCATCCCCCTCCCCAGGCAGTCCCGTTATGACATCACAGGCAAGGAATGGGTCGTCCTTGAGCTCTCTCAGGGCGGTGATCACGTATTCGAGATGGGAGCTGTCATAGCTCCTGTTGATCCGCCTTATGACCTTGTCGGAGGCGCTCTGGATAGGGATGTGGAAGTACGGCTGCATCCTGCTGTCTCTGAGCTGCTCCAGCAGCAGATCATCTATATGGTCAGGCTCAAGGGATGACAGACGGAATCTCATGTCAGGCCCAACAGAGGCGAGCAGCTTCTTCAGAAGGCCACCAAGGCCATCGCCATCGTGGTCGTACATGGTCAGGTTCACACCCGTCAGGACGATCTCGTGATAGCCCTTCTGCTCTATCTCCAGGGCCCTCTGGACCACGGTCTCGGCATCCAGGCTCTGGGACTTCCCGCGTGCGATGTGCACACGGCAGAAGCCGCAGTTGTTGTCACAGCCGTCCTGCACCTTCAGGTATGACCTGCAGTGGTATGAGAACTGTGATGGGGCGAAGTCGAACAGAGACCCGCCGAAGCTTGCCGCCCTGCTCTCCGAGGCGAAGGACTTCACGGCTGACAGAAGGTCATCACCCGCGTTCTCATCAAGGAACATCGGGAGCTTCAGAAGATCAGGTTTTCTGATCAGAGGCAGCACCACCACGTTGTCGGCCAAAGCCTCTATCTCCTTGGGGTTCACCTGGGCATAGCAACCTGTGACAAGAGTCACCGCCTGCTTTGAGAACAGACGTATCTCACGTCTGGCCTTCTGCTCTGCCTTGCTTGTCACTGTGCATGTGTTGACTATTATTAGTTCGGCGCCTGCGCTCGAGTGGAGGATCTCGTGGCCGCTCTTCATGAAGGCCTCGGCCACCGCCTCGCTCTCACACTGGTTGACCCTGCACCCCAATGTATAGACGTAGACCTTCATTTCCTGATGTTCCTCTCCAGTGCAAGGATCTGCTCCACAGTGAGCTTCTCAGCCCTCTCCGTCACGCTGATGCCACTCTTCACAAGCGCTTCATCCATCTCCGACGAAGGTCTCCCTAGTGCCTTCAGGTTGTTCTTGACGGTCTTCCTGCGCTGGGCGAACAGAATCCTGACAAGCTCGATGAAGAACCTTGCCTCATCCTCAGGGACCAGAGGCTGCTCCCTTCTCTCCATGACCACCACGGAGCTGTCCACGTTCGGCGGCGGGAAGAAGCATCCGCTCTTGAGCTTCATGGCCTCTCGGTTCCGGTAGTCGATCCCAGTCAGAATGGAGAAACCGGAGTAGGAGTCGTCACCTATGCCGGAGCACATGCGCTCCACAACCTCGGACTGGAGTGTGAACACCATCCTCTTTGGAAGGCAGCGGTTCTCGATCAGAGAGGCTATGAAGACGGACCCCACATTGTACGGCAGATTGGCGCAGATGATGTCTGGAGTGCCGGTCCTCTCCCATACGGACTTCCAGTTCTTGAGGGCGTCACCCTCAACAAGTGTGAAGTTCGGGACGTCCACATAGGCCTTCTCCCTGAGTATGCGGCAGAATCCGTGGTCTATCTCAAATGAAGTCACATTCGCCCCAGTCTGAAGAAGCCTTGTCGTCAGTGCCCCTATTCCAGGTCCGACCTCCCACACAGAGTAACCCTCCGCTGCTCCGCTCAGTGCAGTGATCCTGTCCAATGAACTCATTGAGACAAGGAAGTTCTGCCCGAACTTCTTGGTCATGCTCAGGCCGTTGTCCTCAAGCAGACGTGTTATCGAGGAGATTGAACTGTAATCGAAGTCCCATATAGCCATCGCAAGGGCATTATATCGGAATCGGAGCAGCAGATAAAGACTTGCTGCTCCTTCATTTCATGTAGGCGATCAGAGCATCCTGGAAAACCTTGGAGCAATTGATGTGCCGTTCATCTGCAGCGGCTGCAAGCCATGCAGGAAGGGAGACAGTCTTCTTTACAAAAGAGGTCCTCACGGATGCCCTTACCGCTGGCATGAAGACATTGATCAGCACTGGGACCTGACATTTTCCCAATGATAGGCTTCTGATTGATGAAGGGTCCGGAATCTCGACACCATCCTGCTCCATTCCAAAAAGATGCAGCCCCATGGCCTCCCTGGCATTCTTCAATGCCTGTTCCGTATCATCCTTTGGTGCGCAGGAGAAACAGCCGGGCAAGTCCGGGAAAGAGATGCTGATTCCATCCGAAGCATAATCAAACACAGCGATGTAGGAATACTCGTTTTTCATTTGACCTCCTTATGATACATAATTAATTACTTACTGTCAATCTTCCGTCTTATCAGGGCCCTCAGCACCACAACGCCCAGAAATGCAAGTGCCACACCCAGAAGCAGCACAATGTATCCCACCCAACCTGCCTGCGGCAGGTCCTCAAACGCAGAGAAAAGCCTTTCCATGGCGTTGTACACATGACTGTTGGCAGCCAGAAGCCAGGCCTGCCTTCCGAATGCCAGAATCAGAAGCCCCATCACCATGGATACAGCCGCCAATGCGCCTGCCACCGGAGAGGCCGCAAGCACTCCCGGGTTCCAATGGCCGGTGGTCGCCATCTGGACCGGGATGCACAGGACAAGGACGGAGAGGCTTGCGCAGATGCAGGTGGAGAGCCTTCCGATGA
>JAFVFA010000164.1 GCA_017475725.1 Spirochaetales bacterium | reverse complement strand
TCTATCTCAAGGAGGCCGGAAGCCACACCATAATCACACTTGACCAGTTCTACGGCAAGATCAGGAAGGTAAGAGAACTTGTCGAGCTCAGGAACATCATCATTGCCAGGGTCTCAGACGCCCTTGGTCCGATCAAGTCCACTGCCTACAGACTTCTGAAGGAGAGGAAGTTCGAGCCGTTCACAGAGGACGGTACCGTCATCAGATGGAAAAGGTTCCTGTCCAAGGCGAATCAGAGCGACATAGACCCATCCATAGGCAAGAAAGGCTCTGATCAGGCCATAATCCTGTTCTCAGGCGGGACAACCGGTGTGACAAAGGGCATCAGACTCACCAATCTGAACCTTAACGCGCTTGCGAAGCAGACTGGTGTCATGTGCAACAAACCCATACAGGGAAAGACGATGCTTGCCGCAATGCCGATGTTCCACGGCTTCGGTCTGGGCGTCTGCGTACATACCATGATGTTCTGGGGAGGAAGAAGCGTGCTGGTTCCCCAGGTCAGCATAAAGGGCTACTCCAACCTGCTCAGAACCGCCAAGCCGAACTACATAGCCGGTGTCCCCACCCTGTATGAGGGCATAACACGCAACAGGGACATGGACGATGTTGACCTTTCCTGCCTGATGGGTGTCTTCTCCGGTGGAGACAGCCTCTCCATAGAGCTCAAGAAGAAGCTGGACAGGTTCCTTGCTGACCACAACGCCACGGTCCGTGTCAGAGAGGGCTACGGCACAACCGAATGCGTCACCGCAAGCTGCCTCACTCCATACAACAAGGAGAAGGAAGGCTCCATCGGTCTACCCTATCCTGACACCTACTACACCATCTGCAAGCCAGGGACCACAGAGACCGTACCATTCGGCACAGACGGTGAGATCTGCCTCCGCGGTCCGTCTGTCATGATGGGCTACATCAACCACGAGGAGGAGAACGCACAGACCCTTCAGAGACACCAGGACGGCCACATCTGGCTCCACACCGGGGATCTGGGCTGCATGGACGAGGATGGATTCATCTACTTCAAGCAGAGGATCAAGCGCATGATCGTCACCAGCGGCTACAACGTCTATCCCTCACAGATCGAGAACATCATCGATGCCCTTGATGAGGTTCAGATGAGCTGCGTCATCGGAGTCCCGGACCCCTACAAGATCCAGAAGGTCAAGGCATTCGTCCAGCTCAGACCAGGAGTCACTGCGGACGATGACCTGAAGCATAGGATCCTTGACTATTGCAGGGAGAGGATCGCAAAGTATGCGATGCCATACGACATTGAGTTCAGGGACCAGCTTCCTAAGACCCTTGTGGGCAAGATAGCCTACACCGTTCTGGAGAAGGAGGAGCTGGACAAGCTCAAAGCCCAGACACAAGGATGAATAGAAAGGCTCCGGATCTCTCCGGAGCCTTTTCCATTTCAATCAATTGTTTAACGGATAATAGGTTACTTACCCTCGAAATATCTCTGGGCGTTGTTGAATGAGATGTCCTGGACCATTCCTCCAAGAAGGTCGAAGTCTGCAGGGATCTCACCG
>JAFVFA010000004.1 GCA_017475725.1 Spirochaetales bacterium | reverse complement strand
TCCGTCGTCGCGGCGACCATCTGGAGAATCATGTTCCAGCCGACAGGCCTGATCAACCAAATCTCCAACTACCTGATGTTCACATCCGGAAAGGACTACAGATGGCTCACGGACAACACGATGCTTCAGGTCTCGACCATCATCGTGTACTTCTGGAAGTATATCGGATACTTCACAATCCTGTTCATCACAGGACTCGCATCCATTCCTCCGACAATTTATGAGGCTGCAATCGTCGATGGCTCATCAAGATGGCACACCTTCTGGAAGATCACTCTTCCTCTTCTGAAGCCGACTGTCATGCTGGTCTCGATCATGGCCATGCTGCAGTGTCTCAAGACGTTCAGCACACAGTACATGTTCGTCCAGGGTGGAACCGCAAGGCTTCCGATCGATGTCATCACAATGAACATCTACTTCACAGGTATCCGCTTCGGTAAACTTGGCAGGGCAAGCGCCATGTCAATCATCCTGTTCTTCATCATGCTGATATTCACATATCTGCAGTTCTCTACTCAGAAGGGTGGAGATGATGTCGAGTATTGATGGAGGCGGAGTATGAATAACCAGTATGTAGGAAAAGTAAGCGTAGGTGAGGTGATCACCCACATCATCCTGATAATCCTAGTCCTTTTCACCATCTTCCCGATCCTGTTCATGCTTGTGGCCTCCTTCATGGATGCCAAGCAGATCATGGCCATGCCGTTCCGCTGGATCCCGAGCAGCAAGTACTTCACGTCCTCAAGCAGGACGTTCATGACGAACTTCATCAAGGCGATCCGCGGAAACAACAATAACAACATCTTCTTCAGGGCGATGCTGAACTCGCTTGTTGTGGCCATCGTCTGTTCCGTGACCACGGTCTTCTTCTCGGCTCTCTGCGGCTACGGACTTGCAAAGTTCCGCTTCAAGGGAAGGAACTTCGTCTTCATGGCAATCATGAGCACCATGATGATTCCTTTCGAAGCCATCATGATCCCTCTGTACATGGTCACAAGGAAGATCGGTCTCATGAACACTCTGCCCGGTCTGATCGTCCCGTTTGCAATCAGCGCCTTCGGTGTGTTCCAGATGAGACAGTACCTGCTTACATTCCCGAGCGAGTATCTTGACGCCTCCCGTGTCGATGGTCTTGGAGAGTTCTCCATCTTCCTGAGGATAGTCTTCCCGAATGCGACACCAGTCATCGCCACCCTCGGAATCCTGTCCTTCAGAAACCAGTGGGACAACCTGCTCTGGCCGATGCTCTGCGCACAGGCAGAGAAGCTCAAGACCCTGCCTCTGTACATCTCAGGATTCGCAGAGGAGAAGCAGACCGATGAGGGTGCTCTGATGGCCTGTGCATTCCTTGCATCGATTCCGATGTTCATCCTGTTCTTCACTCTGTCAAAGTACTTCCTTGGTGGTGCTGCGGTGTTCGAGTCAAGAAAAGGCTGATCGTCTGATACAAGTTCTATTACAAGTTATTTGGCCCTCCTTTGTGGAGGGCCTTCTTGTGTTCTGTGGCTGATATGGATTTTGGGTCTCAGCCCTCAGGAATGCAGTGCATTCGCATTCCGTCAATTACCCTGAAGCCTTCGGCCTGGCCTTTAAGACTTCTGATCCCATAGAGGTAGGAGCGCATTCTGATGTACAAAGGCATCATCTTCTGATCGGGGCAGCCCTTTGGGAACTGCGAGAGGTGTACATTCAATACGGAGTCCAGCTGCTTGGAGACGTGCCCGCCTCTGGTAGATATGAATCTGTTGGGTTTGGCGGTCATATACAGCGCAATTGCCTTTACATTTGCGGGTAAAGCGCCATATTGGGCCATTATTTCCTTGTTTGAGGCAAAGTTCGCAACTATCTTTGCCTGCTGCCCGACGTTCAGGTGGTCAATGTGGCACTCGTTGGTGACATCAGGGTCGGTAGCAAAGATGACGTCAGGCTTGAACACCCCGACTCTGACAGCCAGTGCCTTGCGCAGCTCCTCAACGCTGTAGAAGCCACCGTCTGAGAACTCCAGGAAGTGGACATCGTCCACACCAAGGCTTCTGGCGCTCTCCATGGCCTCGTTGTGCCTTATTGCCACAAGCTCCTCAGGAGTTGTGCCTTTTGGAGCGTTGGCAAGTCCGTAGCGTCCGTCAAGGCAAATGAGGAAGGAGACCTCCTTACCAAGAGATACCAGTTTGGATACGGTGGCACCGCAACCGATCTCGATGTCATCGGGGTGTGGCCCTATGAAGAGATATCTTGTGAAACTCTCCAGTTTCGGGATTGGCGAAACAGCTTTGAGTACAAGCCTCAGAAAACTCATTTGACTGAAGACCTCCTGAGCTCAAGCTCCTTGCAGATTCTGTCATATTCGGATTCGTCAAGCTTGTACTTGGATCTGTAGATGAAGTATGAGGCGAGCATGAATGCAAGCGGTACCACAGTCATTGCAATGAGGAGTCCGGTTGACTGGCTCTTCTGGACGCTTGTCTGAAGGAGATTGTCTATGCTCTGGCCCTTCTGGGTGTCTGTGATGATCTTCTGGGCGGCCTGGCTCTCGAAATCGGATATGCGGTTCGTTATGTCGGTGACTCTGAAGATGAGGTACGTTGCACTGGTCAGTGCCACGCAGATGGCACTTCCGAGCTTTGTGAGGAATGGCCTTAGTGAGGATATGATGGCCTCGGCTCTGTTGCCGTACTTGTACTCGTTGTACTCGACCGTGTTGATGATTGAGATCATCATCACAAGATAGAAGCCGTACTGGCCGAAATTGGCAAGCATGTAGCCCAAGGTTATCACATAGAACTTCAATGTGATGCTCGGCATGATGATTCCCGCGGCAAGCATTATCCCGTAACCTATGATGGAGGTCACCTGGAGGATGGTCATGAGTCTCTTCCTGTGGAATTTCCTAGAGATTGCAGGATAGAAGATCATCAGCAGAGCGGTGACTGACATTCCCACCATTGTGAACAGGGAATAGAGGCCTCCGGAGTAGCTGAACTCGAAGTAGATGTAGATGGACCCGATGCCTCCGATGACAAGGCCGTTTCCGATCTGCTGGAGAAGGAAGATCAGGGAGATCCAGAGGAGCTGGTCGTTCTTGACGATTGTGTTGATTATCATCTTGAAGCTGATCTTGGGAGCCGGTTCTGACATGTCCGACCTGTTCTCCTTGACTCCTATAAGCGTGAACATTGCAAAAAGCGGAGAGAGGATGCAGATTATGATCGCAACGGTTCCATAGGCTGTGACTGCGTTTCCGCCTATGGCCATGCCGCCTGTTGTGAGGACGGGGATGAGGACCGATGCAAGGGTGCCTCCGATTCCTGCGAACAGGGTTGCGCGTGATGTGAACTGGTTTCTGGTGTTGCCGTCGGAAGACAGGGCAGGGACCATGCCCCAGTATGAGATGTCACTCATGGTGAAGGTGATGCTGTACAGGAAGTAGATGACCCCGAAGTAGATGATGAACGGCCATCCGTTGATTCCTGTGTTGTTGAAGGCTGCAATGACGACAGCACTTGAGGAGAGGACTCCCGCCAGAAGCCAGGGTTTGAACTTTCCCCATTTGGTCCTTGTCCTTTCGATTATGTTGCCCATGATCGGGTCGTTGAGGCCATCGAAGATTCGTGCCGCGACCATTATTCCGGTTATCGCCGCAAGCTGTGAAGCTGAAAGGTTCTTCGTTATAAGGACGAATGTCAGAAGGAAGTTGGCGAAGAGATTGTAGACCATATCCCTTCCGACTGTTCCGAGCGGGTACATGAGCAGATTGCGTTTGACCTGTTTCTTGTCTTCCATGAGATGCCTCTCCTAGTGTTCATCGGGTGCTGCCCGAATTTTCTCTCTGAAAATTTAGTATACTATAAGAACATTTTGAGCGCCATATGTTTTTGTTCAGGCCTTGACAACTGTCAGACAGTCTTTGCATCTTGCGGTGTATCTGTGCCCGTTCTGTTCCAGATGGTAGGTGTTGTCTCTGGAGCAGCCTTTGCAGGGGAGTCCCAATCCATGGTGTCTCATGCAGACCCTGCTTATGAAGAGCGGCGGCCTGAAATCACCTGCATGGTTGAATGGGGTGTCCGGGTCCAGCTCGTAGGACCCTATAAGATTTGGCAGTTCGGCCTTCAGGCTTGAGTAGGACTCTGTGTTCTCCGTGTAGAGGAATATGTCCGCAAAGAAGCTTGTCTCTGGATGTCCCTTTGCCCACAGGACCTGCGCAATGTTGTTCAGCCCAACAATCAAACCAGGATTCTTCTCCAGAATGGCATTGAGCCTCTCAATCTCTTGGGCCTCGTCGAACATCAGCGGTGGTAGCGGCAGATATCGCCTTCCTTGTGACTCCACAATTGCGCCCCACAGCCCAAGCTCGCTGCGCTCCGGAAGCTCCCTGTTCGCCAAGGCTGCTGGCAGGCTGGCTCCCAGTCCCTGGATCTTGTGTGTCAGAGCCTCTTCGAACTCGTTGTCCAATCTCTGGTAGAAGTCGCGTCTTGCCTGCTTCAGTATGGACATCGGCAGGAACGGGTGCTCGATTTCGGATCGGTTGAGTACCGTGAGTCCCCCAAGGGTGAAGAGGCTCTTGTCAGATGCCTCCAGAACCTTCGTGAACACCGAATCCAGATCCGATGGGTTCTTCGCCTCCTGCATCTCCATGGGAAACTCCAGACCGTTGAAGGCGATGGATGATGGCCTGATCTCGACATTCACGTCGACAGGACGCTTGAAAAGGGGGATGTTCTCGTTCAGAAGCGCCATGTTCAGGTTGTGTCTT
>JAFVFA010000163.1 GCA_017475725.1 Spirochaetales bacterium | reverse complement strand
TGTCGGCGTAGTCTTCAAACACATCAGACCTGCTGTCATAGGGCTCATCCTCTTTGCCTTCTGGCAGCTTGCAAGTCTGACATTCATTGGGGATGGGGAAACCGTCAATTGGCTTTCCCTCGTCGCCTTCATGGCATTGCTTGCGCTGATGCTTTCATTCAAGAAGGTCCATCCAATCGTCTGGATAGCGGTCGGTGCTGTGTTTGGGGTGGTTTTCCTCTGACCTATCTGTTGAGCTGCCTGTATGTGTTCTCCCAGGCTTGGGGGTTCAGCTTGTAGAGGTAGCTGACGGTCTCCTTGTCCTTGTATCCCTGGTTCCAGAGAATCTGGGCCTGTCTGTAGGCCTCTTCATCATCTCCATATGCCATAAGAAGATCTATGTAGTCGTTCCGTATGGCCCTGTCATATGGATTCAGCTCAAGCATCTCCAGATAGACTGCAATGGCGCTCTGTCCGTCATCAATGGCCTTCAGGTATTCAGCCTGGGCCGTCTTGAATGACAGGATGTAAGGGTAGGAGAGGAAGGCGTTTCCGCAGAGTTCCGCTGCACCCGAGTAGTCACCCATGTATGACAGGACAATGGACTTGTTGTAGTAGAGTCTGTAGTCGTCCGCCTGAAGAAGGGCCTTGTCGTAGACCTCAAGCGCTGACCTGTATTCGCCCTTGTCCACATAGGCCTGAGCCAGGTCGATGGATGTTCGCACAATCTGGTCATGGTCAGTTCCCTCAGTTGTCCTGCAGGAGGAGAGAGTCAGAGCCATGACCATTATGGCAAAGAGTATTCCGAAGATGCGCTTGATCCGGCCTTTAACCAAGTACGGTCTCCTCGATCTTCTTGACCTGTGCCCTGTAGAGGTTCGTTATGTTGGCACCATAGTCAGCTATGAGCTGGATCATGTTCCTAGGGTTTCCCGGGAGGTCCATACCGTTGAGTCTGTCACCGGCATCTCCAAGTCCTGGAAGGATATATGCGGCATCATTGAGGACAGGGTCCATCCAGAGCGTGTAAACTTCGCACTCCGGTACCGCACGGACGATCCTGAGAGCTCCCTTGAGTGCGGATATGACGTTGATGAACTTGATGCTGTTCGGTCTCACGCCGTTCTCCTTCAGGTAGTTCAGAATCGTTATCAGGGAACCGCCGGTTGCGTTCATCGGATCAGCGAAGATCAGGTCCTTGCCGTCCAGCTCCTTGAAGTCGAAGAACGACTTGTCCAGATCCAGAACATAGGCCATGTTGTTCTCCCTCTTAGTCTCATCCCTCTTGATCTTGAAGAGTGCGAAGGGAGTGATGTATCCGTCTGAGCTGTAGTCCTGGATCTCCTTGCTGATGATCATGCTGGGAAGGAGAGCGCCACGGAGCATGACGCACATGACTGCATTCCTTGTGATGCTGTCCACATCCGGGATCCTGTGCACAGCATAGTTGCGGCACGGATTCGTGACAGGTGTCTTTGTTATGATCGATCTCTTTCTGGGAAGGGCCTTGTCTGCGAAAACATGGGTGAAAAGCAGCTCATAGGCTCTCTGGATGTAATAGAGGAACTCCTCGTGGCCGGTCTTGGGGTCTCTGAGCCTTGCAATCAGGCGGCTGGCCTCTGCATGTTGCTCAGTTGGAGACTCGAAGCAGTAGACATGGACCTTAGGCTCATTGGCCATTACGTCCTCAAGATATCTTCCGATCTCGGCGGAGGACTCGACAAGGCTGTCCTGGGCATTCTTGATTGCCGTAAGGTCCGAAGACTCCTCTATCTTTGCACAAGCATCGAGACTCTTTTCGTAAAGGTCCTTTACGTAGGAGATCTTCTCCTTGTCCGAATCGAGGAGAAAACCATCGAGATCAGATGCTGTGATTGTCACTTTCCTTCCTTGAGTTTCCATAATAAACCTCCAAAAGTGATGCCTTGAAATGCTTTTTAGATGATAATGCACGCAGATGATTTGCACAATACGATTTTTTTGTGCTAGTATACGCACGATGGGCTTAGGCCCTACATATAGCGTTGGTCAACGCATTCGGAGGTACACTGATGAGAATGGTATTTTTGGGCCCTCCCGGAGCAGGCAAGGGAACAATAGCCGCAATGGCCAAGGATCACTATGGAATTCCCCACATTTCCACTGGTGATCTTTTCAGAAGCAACATCAAGAATGAGACTGCGCTTGGTCTTCAGGTCAAGTCCATCCTTGCATCCGGTGGACTGGTCCCAGATTCGGTTACCATCGAGATGGTGCGAAACCGTCTTGCAGAGCCTGATTGCAGGAATGGATTCATCCTTGACGGATTCCCACGCACGATCCCACAGGCTGACGCCCTTGCAGAGATGACTGAGCTTGATGCTGTGGTCGATTTCCAGATCTCGAAGGAGGAGGTCGTCAAGCGCCTCTCCGGTAGAAGGATGTGCCCATCAACAGGCAGAATCTATCACATCGTCTTCAATCCGCCTAAGGTCGAGGGCAAGGATGACGAGACGGGCGAGGATCTTATCCAGAGACCTGATGACAGGGAGGAGGCTATTGTCCACCGCCTCGAGGTCTATACAGAGCAGACCGAGCCTCTGATCAACTATTACAAGGCAAAGGGTCTGATCAAGGCCGTTGATGCATCCGTAAAACCGGCAGAGGTCTTCGATCTTATGAAGAAAGCCTTGGCCTGAATAATAATTACACGAAAAAAATGGGGCCTCCGCAAGGAAGCCCCATTTTTCATTGACTGATGATCAGTATGCAGCGTTGAGCCACTCGATTCCGTCAATGACTCCTGTGAAGTAAGGAGCTGACTGGAACTCAGGATATGACTCGTGGAAGACGCCGTCCCAGACTGCCTCGCACTTGTCTGCAGCAAAGTCTCCATCGGAGTCGACAGCAAGCATGCTTGTGAGTGTCTGGCCACCGATTGTGAACTTTGAAGTATCGAAGACCTGGATCTTGCCGGATGTGAGATCTGCGATTGCTGCATCAATGGCCTCCTGTGTGCCAGGTGCAGCGATGGCTGTGTTGAGCTCTGTAAGCAGAACCTCGTCATTAGCCATTGTTCCGCAGTAGTCGCTCGGGTTCTTGACGCCCTCGATCACATTCTTGATGAATGTGTAGAAGTAGGGCTCCCAGTTGATGCGGCATGAGAGCAGGGAGGCAGTAGGAGCCTGTGAAGTCATGTCAGTGTTGTAACCTGTGTGGAAGACACCGTACTTGGCGGCTGTTGTTGCGGGAGTGGTAGTATCGGAATGCTGTGAGATCATGACTGCACCCTTCTGTATGAGGGCCTCAGCTGCTGATGCCTCAAGGGTCGGATCTCCCCAAGAACCGACGAACTGGACGATCATCTTTGCGCTTGGGCAGACGCTCCTGATTCCAAGGAAGTATCCGGACATTCCGGAGATGACCTCTGCGAATGAGTAGGCGCCTACGTAGCCGACGATTGCCTGATCAGCGGTGATCTTGCCCTCGGCGATGAGCTGGTTGAGCTTCATTCCGGCAACGATTCCTGCGACATAGCGACCATCATAGATGGCTGCGAAAGCATTGTAGGTGTTGTCCCTTCCATCGAGCTGTGAACCGCAGTTGGTCAGTGAGACGAACTGGACCTCTGGGAACTCGTCTGCGACAGGAGCCATGAACTGCTCGAATCCGTAGCTGTTGTTGAAGACAACCGCACAACCCTGGGCTGCAAGCTCTCTGTTTGCATCTGTGACGGTGGAATCCTCGAGATGTCCTCTGTCAACGATGAGCTCGACGTTGTATCCATCAGCATTGAGCTTCTCTACTGCTGCGGTCATGCCATTCATGAAGTTCCATGTGTACCCGAGGTCGTTCTCATCATTGATGACGACAAAGCCGACCTTGGTGGCCTTGGAATCAGATGATGCCTCAGGAGAACCGCTGGCGAAGATTGCAGTCATTGCCACAAGTGCAATCAAAAGAACAACAGTAAGTTTTTTCATAAACTCTCCTTTGTGGAAACTCCACATTGTTTATTATTGACATGAAGGCCAAGCCCTCATAATCGAATTCTAGCACATCTCTTCCAAATGGCAAGAAATTTGTTGCAGTTTGTTGCTAAACAAGGAATAACATCAAACTGACATGTCCAGATGATAGCACTTTAGCGATCTTCACGGAAGTAGTTTACGCCAAGTGATGCAGGAGGCTGCTTCTCTTTGCTGTTCCTTATCGAAGTGATGATCAGGACGGTGAGTGTGACGATGTACGGGAGTATCTTGTATATCTCCGTCGGGAATCCTGGTACTATCAGCCACAGGTACATGATCATCAGCGAACCGAAGAGCAGGGAACCCCACAGGGAGTTCATGGGCTTCCAGGTGCAGAAGATGACGAGAGCAACGGAAAGCCAGCCTATTCCTGAGAGGGACGCCTCTATCCAGACGCAGCCTGCGGTTGTCATGGTGAACACCATTCCACCGATAGCCGACACACCGCCACCGATTATGGTCGCAAGGTACTTGTACAAAGTGATGTTGATACCGGCGGCATCAGCTGTGACAGGGGACTCTCCAACAGCCTTCAGGTACAGTCCGGCCTTCGTCTTGTTGAGGAAGAGGGTGAGCAGGACCGCGAAGATGATTCCAATGTAGAAGAAATGGACCTGGTTGAAAAGGATCGGGCCGATTACAGGGATGTCCTTCAGGAACTTAGGCATGAACTTGAGGGAGAAGGCCTCCTTGAGATGGTTGCTGACGGAGACGTACCCGCCAAGCTTGTTTCTCATGACCTCTCCTATGAACTTGGCCACTCCGGTTCCGAATGTAGCAAGTGCAAGGCCGGTGACGTTCTGGTTTGCCCTCAGGGTCACTGTTATGAAGCTGAAGATCAGACCTGCAACGGCGCCTGCCAGGAATGCTCCAAGGATTGCCACTATGATTGCTACGAATCCGTTCGAGGCTGCCTCTCCGACAAGAGCCTCATAGCGGTTGGCCGCCACAAGGCCAAGGATTCCGCCCATATACATGATTCCCTCGACTCCAAGGTTGAGGTTTCCGGACTTCTCGGTGATTATCTCTCCCATTGTGCCGAACATTAGAACTGTTGCATATGTTCCGGCTGCTGCTATAAGTGCGATCAAGGTGTTCATGCATTGACCTCCTTGTCGGATTTCTTCCTGAATACAATCCTGTAGTTGATGAAGAACTCACATCCGAGCATGCAGAAAAGAAGGATTCCGGAAACGATGTCAGCAACGGATGAAGGTACACCCAATCTCTGGTTCAAGGTCTTGGAGCCCTTTGTGATTATGGCCAGCAGGGCGCTGATTGCAATCATTATGAAGGCGTTGAGCTGGGACAGCCAGGAGACTGTAATGGCGGTGAATCCCACGCCTCCAGAGAGGGCGTTGTTGATTGTGTGGTTGTCTCCGGCAAGGATCAGGAAACCTGCTATTCCGCAGATCGCTCCGGAAAGGATCATCGTCCTCATCATGATCCATTTCACGTTCATACCGGCATATCTGGCGGTGTTGAGGGAATCGCCTATGACTGCGACCTCATATCCGTGCTTCGTCTTCGTCATGTAGATGTGCATTATGACCACAAGGACAAGTGCGATGATCCATCCGCACTGAACTCCGAAGATCTGGGGGAGGTAGGTGCTCTTGTGGAAGAACGGGACGATCTGGGTTCCTTTCCTTCCTTCCCACGGACCGCCCTGAAGCCAGTTTACGATTCCTAGGGCTATGTAGTTCATCATCAGTGTGAAAAGGGTCTCGTTGGTGTTGTACCTGGCCTTGAAGAAGCCCGGAAGGAAGCCCCAAAGCCCGCCACCGACTGCTGCCGCAACTGCCATGATCAGAAGGATGACGGGTGAGGGGACCTTTCCGCCCAGATGGATGGCGAAATAGGAGGCGCAGATGGCTCCGAAGGTCACCTGTCCCTCAGCTCCAATGTTCCAGAACTTCATCTTGAAGCAGGGAGCTATTGCAAGCGAGCAGACAAGAAGTGGTATGGCTATCTTGATGGTCTGCTTCAGATAGATCGGTTTGCTCAGGGACCCGGCAACAATGACGCCGTAGGCCTTGAACGGATTTGCTCCGGTGAGCATGATGGGGATGCTTCCGAGGATCAGGGCCAGGAAGATGGACCCTATCCTTATGGCCATGGCCTTCCTCGGATCCATGGCATCGCGCTTTGCAAGTCTGATTAGTGGGGTTCTCGAAGCTTCACTCATTTGATGCCTCCTTGCCTCCTACTGATGTCATCAGAAGTCCGATCTGCTCCTTTGTTGTGGTTCTGGCATCAACAATGCCGCTGACCTTG
>JAFVFA010000162.1 GCA_017475725.1 Spirochaetales bacterium | reverse complement strand
TACAGCCGATCCGGACATCCTGATCTGCGATGAGCCGACAACCGCTCTGGACGTGACCATCCAGGCGCAGATCCTTGAGCTGATCAACAACCTGAAGAAGGAGAGGAACCTCTCCGTCATCTTCATCACACATGACCTTGGAGTCGTGGCGAACATGGCAGACAGAATCGCCGTCATGTATGCAGGTAAGATCGTCGAGTACGGAACAAGCAACGAGGTCTTCTACAGTCCGGCCCATCCATACACCTGGGCACTGCTTTCATCCGTTCCTGACCTTGACACCAAGGAGAAGCTGGAGTCCATCCCTGGAACGCCGCCTAACATGATCTATCCTCCTAAGGGCGATGCCTTCGCACCTAGAAACAAGTATGCCTTGAAGATCGACTTCGAGATGGAGCCACCGATGTTCAAGATCACCGACACCCACTATGCAGCCACCTGGCTGCTGCATCCGGATGCTCCTAAGATGGAGATGCCGGCTGTCGTGAAGGAAAGAATCGGCCGCATGCAGGCAAAGGGAGGTAAGAGATGAGTGAAATTGCAAAGGGTGACGTCCTTCTCAGCGTCAGACACCTCTCAATGTACTTCGGCAGAGGCCAGGCGGCACAGAAGGCCGTCAACGATGTCTCCTTCGACGTCAGGAAGGGCGAGGTCTTCGGTCTTGTCGGAGAGTCCGGCTGCGGAAAGACCACAACCGGAAGAACCATAATCAGACTCTACAACGCCACAGGCGGAGAGGTCTGGTTCAAGGGCCAGAGGATCGTTGCAGGCAAGCTGGAGTACAGGAAGCAGCTTGCGGAGATAAGGAAGCAGCTTGAGACTGCATCCCCGGAGCAGAAGGCTGAGCTTGAGAGGAAGGCGGCTGAGGTCAAGGCTGAGATGAGGAAGGCCATGCATGACCACAAGCATGCAGACAAGAAGCTTGTGACCAAGATCCAGATGATCTACCAGGACCCGGTGGCATCCCTTGACCCTAGAATGACCGTGCGCGAGATAATCGCGGAGGGTCTCAGAATCCAGGGTGTGCACGACAAGGCCTACATTGACGAGCAGGTCCTGAAGATGCTGGACGTGGTCGGACTGGTCCCGGAGCACGCACAGCGCTACCCGCACGAGTTCTCCGGCGGACAGAGGCAGAGAATCGGAATAGCCAGGTCAATCATAATGAACCCTGACATGATCATAGCCGATGAGCCCATCAGCGCCCTGGATGTGTCGATCCGCGCACAGGTCATCAACCTTCTGAACGACCTGAGGAACACCATGGGGCTGACTATCCTGTTCATCGCCCATGACCTTTCGGTTGTGAAGTACTTCTCCAACAGGATCGGTGTCATGTACTTCGGAAAGATGGTCGAGATGGCGGACTCGGATGAGCTCTTCCTGAATCCGCTGCATCCGTACACAAGGTCGCTTCTCTCAGCCATTCCGCAACCGGATCCGGAATACGAGAAGGGCAGGAAGAGGATCACGTACAACCCGCTTGTCGACCACGACTACAGGACCGACAAGCCTTCGTTCCGTGAGATCAAGCCCGGGCATTTCGTTGACTGCAACCAGGCCGAGTTCGACCAGTACCTGAAGATCCTCAAGTAAGGGAATGCAATGGAAAACGACGAGGAACTCCTGAACGGGGACATCAAAGGAAGCAAGAGAAGGAAGAACCTGATATATGCTGCGGCCACGGTCGTCGCGGTTCTCGCCATTGCCGCCATAATGGGGCTCTTCAAGGCGGAGGGCGCCAAGCAGATGGCCAAGGTCTTCTGCGACGCCTTCTTCGCCACCGGTGTGCTCTTCTGCGGCGTCGGGATCCTGTCCTGGATCGGGAAGGGTGGGTCCTTTGACATATTCTCGTACTCCGCAAAGGTTGTGGGCTACAAGTTCAAGCCCAAGGCCAAGCTCGACAGCTACTATGACTACAAGCAGGAGAAGGAGAAGAAGCGCAAACCCTGGCTCAAGGAGCTTGCCTTCTGCGGTGCCGTGTGCATTCTGCTCTCCGTTGCGGTGCTTGTGGTCTACAACAGCCTCTGAAACCATTTTCTTGATGTGAATCGATTGCACCAATATAATTGAAACCCGAAGCCGTGTTGATATGGCACAGGAGACAAGCATTGAAATTTGGCATGCCAATTATATCGTGATATGCCATTTTGGCATACATTAAAGACAATCATATGCCATTTTGACATGTTTATTGTTGAATACTGTGCCAATTCATATTATTCTTAAGATATGGAGCTTAAAGAATTGCGTAATAAATGCCATCTGACTCAAACCCAGGCTTCCAAACTTATAGGCATGCCTCTACGCACCTATGTCAGATACGAGAACGGATCATACAAAGAGAATTCCTTGAAATACAAGCATGCCATTGGAGTTCTTACCAATTATTGTCTGATTGATGAAACAAGGGGAATTCTGGCTTTTGAAGACTTGAAATCGAAGGTCTCGTCTGTCTGTGAACAGAATGATGTTGATTTCTGCATTCTCTTTGGAAGCTATTCAAAGGGTAAAGCAACGGAAAAGAGCGATGTTGATCTACTGCTCAAAACAAATGCAAAAGGAATTGCATTCTACGGACTTGTTGAGGATCTTCGACAATCCTTAAGAAAGAAGGTAGATGTCTTAAGGGTTGAGGACCTTGATGGAAACACAGCTCTCATGTCTGAAATCTTTAGAGATGGAGTAAAGATCTATGGATAACAATAAAGATGATGTTTACTACATCGAAAGAATAATCAAGGACATCGATTTTGTCATTTCTCACATGAAAGGGAAATCTTTCGATGATTTGTCTAAAGATGAGGTTTTGGTTGATTCCATAATGTTCAGGTTCATTCAGATAGCTGAAAACGCACACGAATTGTCAGATTCGTTTCTTTTGAAAACAGAGAAATTGCCTTGGAAGCAACTTCGAGGAATAAGAAACAGAATCGTTCATGCCTATGATGTTGTTCGAGCAGATATTGTATATGAAACAGTTAAGAACGACTTGAAACCATTTAGGGATGAACTATCAAAATACAGGTAACAGTTTGGAGATCGTGAATGACTGACATGAAACTTTCACAGCCGAAATCGGCCAGGACAATAAACACGGCAAGGGTCCTTGCCGGCCTCAGAACAACACCGGGACTGTCAAAGGCGGACCTCTCAAGGGATCTGGACCTGAACAAGGTCTCCACAGGGGAGATAGTCGACGAGCTGATCAGAGAGGGTCTGGTCAGGGAGACCGGGAAGGTCGAGAGCTCGAACGGCAGACGCCCCACAAGCCTTGCCCTTGTGCCTGACGCGAAGTATGTCCTGAGCGTTGACATAGGAAGCAGGAACACAACCGTGGCCCTGTGCAACATGCTCTCCGAGCCGAAGCACTTCGAGAGGATCCCGACAAACACAGGTGTCAAGAAGGTCGAGGAGTTCATAGTCGACATAATCAAGAGCTGCATCAGGGTGGTCAGACTTGCGGACCAGAGCCGGATAGTCGGCGCCGGGATAACCATAGGCGGTGTGGTCTCATCAGACGGCCGCACAATCGTCAGCTGCCCGTATCTTCCTTGGAGGAACATCCCCATTGCTGAGGCGTTCGAGCAGCTTCTGAAGCTCAACGCGGTTGCCAGGAACAGCACCTATGCCCTTGTGGATGCAGAGCGCTATGCATCAAGCGGCACGGACCTTCTGCAGTCCGATCAGCCCATTATCTATATAGAATGGGGAAATTCCGTCAGCATGGCCCTTGTCTGCGAGGACCGCGTCTTCGGAGCGGGGAACAGCTTCGCACATCTGAAGGCTTCACCAACCGGTCTGTGCCACTGCGGGCAGATAGGCTGCCTTGAGGCGAATGTCTCGGCATGGGCCCTGTCCGGCAACGGGGACATGCACCTGAAGGACCTCTGGGAGCGCGTGGACGACAGCACCCTGACGGCAATGGCCAATGCCATCACCATGGCAAGGCAGATCACAGGCTCCACCAAGGTGGTGATAAGCGGTGAGGGTGCCACAATCACAGACGGTTGCCTTGGGATGCTCCGCCGGAAACTGCCCGACATGGCCATAGAGAGGTCAAACCTTGGAGAGAAGGCGAACATGATGGCTGCAGCCGAAGTCGCTCTGGACAAATGGGTCTATATGACCACTTTGCTGGAGAAGGTTAAGAACTGGTTGTGAAAAATTTTTCACTTATTTGGAACAAAAATTAAAAAATTTTTATAAAACTATTGACTTTCTCCAATTCTCAAGGGATTATAGGGGTGTCATAAATTATTTGGGAATTTAGAGCTGTGAAGAAGACTATTTTGGTTTTTATGATGATGCTCCTCATTGTTTTCGCTGCGTGCGCTGACATTCCGCAGATCGGTATCATCAAACTCAAGACCGCAGTGAAGAACCAGATCTCGATAGCAGAGGCCAACGACAACGCCATTAGCAACATCGGAAAGCCCCTCTATGTGCTTGAGCTCAGGGTCGAGATTGACGATGAGGATGCCTCAAGCCAGTCCGTTGACTTCTTCCTGACCGACGCTGACGTCGCCACAGAGGACGTTAAGGTCGAGTTCCTGGTCTCACAGTCAGTTCCCACCAGAACGAACGAGTCAATCACCCTTATGGTGAATGCAAGTCAGCTCTCATTCGTCGATTCCGACAACATCCAGTACTCCACAAGCAGGGTCACCCTTGGCTACAAGGAGGTCAACCCGGACAACGTGAAGGTCTCCGCCATAGAAGGTGAGGAGGAGAACACAATGGTAGTCTCCGTCTCCTACCTTGGAGCCAACAGGGTTGTCGAAGCCGGAACCGGACTCTTCGTCTTCGTCGCCACATGGGAGGCGGAGGAGGAGCTCAAGGCCCATCCCGGAACATATACCGGAGAAGTCTCCCTTACTTATCTGACCGAGTAGTTCGCTTGACTTGTTCCCATTACTAAATTAGTATTTGTGTACGGAGCGCTACTATATGAAGAAATCATTCATCCTGCTTTTGTTGGCTCTGGCCATCGCATGTCCTGTATTCGCTGAGGGTTCTCCCAACACATACACGCAGGAGATAATCCTGATAGCCATCATCCCACCTGCCTCCGAGGTCAGACAGGTCATCTCCGCAAATGACACAGAGCTGATATCCTCGTCAATCAGGGATCTCTATGTCGACAACGGCGTTGTCGTCAACCTTATAAACATGTCACCGGACACCCTGAACGAGATATTCTACACCTGCATCTCCAAGATTGCGGAGGAGATATCACGTGGCGCCTTCCACGAGGGCAGCAGTGCAGGCATGCTCATCAGAACCAGCAGCAGCCAGTTCAAGATCTCTCAGGACGGCGTGGCCTACACGGCCTTGGACTCCGTGGGGCAGGGCGAAATCAAGCGCATAATCAAATCCCTTATAGAGGATTACTATATCAATTCCCTCCATTATGCCAGCGAGATTGTGAAGGTTCATTAGTTTAGAAAACGCAGACTGAAATAATTTTTCAAAAAATTTCAAAAAAAATTTAAAAAAATTATTGACAAAAGTATTTCGTACCGTTACATTGAGGATGGCATTGAAAAAAATAAATTGAAGCCCACGGCTGAAACCTGGGTTTGAGGAGTTCAAAATGAAGAAAGTTATTGCTATCCTTGCAATCATGGTCGTTCTGGTCGGTGCTGTTTTCGCAGCAGCTGGAGACAGAGAGACTCACACCATCAAGCTCAAGACAAAGGTCGCAGGCGATGATCCTATCTTTGCTCTCAACGCTCTGTATGTTGATGCAAACAGCGCAAACATCACAACAGCAACAAACAGCGAAGACAAGGCTTTCGAGAACGGCAGCCAGTTCACAGGCGCCAAGGAGATCCAGGTAGCTGACCTCTCAAAGAGCGATGTCGCAGTCACATTCTATGCCAAGCTTGTCAACCAGGCAAAGAGCACAGATACATTCACAATCACATTCGTTCCTGGTCCGTTCAACGTCAAGAAGCTTGATGCCAGCAACAACAGAATCGATGCTAAGATCTATGCAACCAACAACGCAGAGACTTCAGCAATCGGTGCAGCGGCAACAGGTTACACACTCGGAAACCTCAACATTGCAGCCGGCGAGCAGATCAGCTACACAAACACGATCACCTTCACAGGTGCTCAGGTTGCTACATCTGACAATGTCCTTGCAACATACTCAGTCACCTATGCAAAGGATGAGCAAATTGCACAGAACACAGCTGATGAGGCTTTCTACTATGCAGATTGCGTCATGACAGTCACAATGAACTGATTGCCACACTCAAAGCATGAGAATGGGTCGCTGAAGAGGCGACCCAATTTTTTTGTCCTAAGGATAGGCCAGGAGAGATCCTGGCTGTATTTTATTAGGCTCTTCAGGTTTCTAATGTCACAGAAAACAAATCTCGTCTGGCATATAGAAACCGACAAACAATGATTCTTTTCCCTTCTAGTCGATAGAATATCGAATAGTTTCTGATATTGTGTCTGTGATAGATTGTATTGTTTTCCTCTGCGTCTTTGAAATGATGAAACAGGAATGGATTGTCCGATATTTTGCGGAGAACAGATTCATAATCATCTGCAAGTGCGCTGGCTGCAGCAGGATTATTCAATGAAACTGCAATATATGAGATGGCTGTCTTTGTCACAAAGATTTCAAATCCCATACTTCTCCCTTGTTTCCTTCAGTGCGTCGTATGCGTTTCTGACTTTGCCATAGCCGATGTCCTCCTCCGCAACAGCCAGAGCAGAGAGAATCTTGGCGTTTTCGAATCTTTCCTCATAGACCTTCATGCTCATGATGACCATGTCTCCGTATCCGTTTTTTGTGACGAATATGGGCTCGTCAGTCTCATGACATTTTGCGGAGATTGCATTCGTGTCCTTTAAATCTCTGATGGGGATGATCTGTGCCATTACTTGCCTCCGTGACTTTTATGTGTCCTAATTATGTCATAATAATATCCAAACTGGAAGATGCCTTAATCTTAAATGATAGATGCCTATTTCTTGATGATGGTCAATATTTGAAAAAATTGACAATACGCTATCTCTCGAATTCAAAGTCATATAATCGGTGGGTGCAATTTTGTAGTAAACGATTTCCAAAAAAAGTTTGACAATGGCAGGATGTCATGAGAGAATCCTATAGAAAAGGTTTTCTATGTCTGCGCAGATTACTGATGTCGCTAAATTAGCAGGAGTCTCCATATCGACCGTATCCAGGGTCATCAGCAACAACGGGTATCCTGTGAAGCCTGCGGTTAGGGAGAAGGTGCTTGCTGCTGCAAAGGAACTGAACTATGTTCCGAACATCTCCGCCAAGACATTGAGACAGCAGAAGCGCAACGGAATTGCCCTGATTGTAAGAAGCATCAGTGATCCCTATTTCAACAACATAGAGAGGGGAGTGACCGAAGCCGCATTCAAGAACGGACTTATAGCGTCTGTCTTCACATCGATGCAGGACACTGAATTCGAGATGAAATACTACAGTGTGATTCTGGAGCAGCAGTATGCAGGTGTGATAATCGGCGGAGGAGCCTATGGCGGCTCGAAGACGAACAAGCGGCTCAAGAACATAGTCAGACAGCTGCAGAATCAGGGTTGCAAGGTAATCGCCCTTGCGCCTCAGGGCTTTGATGTCCCTACAATATCCGTGGACAACGAGGATGTGGGGTTCAAGGCCACCAAGCAGCTCATTTCATTGGGACATTCACAGATAGCATATATCGGAGGATATCCGGACCATCTGGTTGATGTCGGAAGATTCAACGGATACCAGAAAGCTCTGCAGGAGGCAGGTATAGACTACAACCCGCTTATAGTGAAGATGTCCGAATACAGCATCCAGGGCGGTTATGACAACTGCAAGGCTCTGCTGGAGCAGAAGGGCGAGTTCTCTGCAGTCTACTGCTCGAATGACCACATAGCCTATGGTGTGAAGCAGTGTCTGAGGGACAATGGCATTAGAGTTCCGAAGGACATTTCAATAATGGGTACGGGTGGATTCTACGATGATGTGGGATTCTTCTTCGATGCCAACCTTTCCACAATCAAATTCCCTTTCTACTCATTGGGGGAGAGGGCTGTGAACATGATTGTGAGCGATGAGAAGCTGGAGAACGACTACAAGGAGATTATGGCCACGGAAGTGATCCTGAAAAAAACGACAGCCAAGAAAGGCTGAATTGCTTTTTACCGTTTATAGAAAACGTTTTCTATATTTGATACATGCTTTTCATAAGGAGGAATACAATGAAAAGAGTATTTGCAGCATTGCTGGTTCTGTTGATGGCTTCTGCTTTCGTCTTTGCACAGGCAGGCGCTGAGGCAACATCGACATCGGGCTCCAACGAGATCGCCTGGCCAAAGGTCATGACCTTCGGAACTGCAGGTACAGGAGGAGCATACTATTCGAACGGAGTGGCCATGGGAACTCTCTTTGAGAAGTACCTTCCCACAAAGGTCACAGTCGAGATCACAGGTGGAGCAATCGAGAACGTGGTTCTCATGAGCCAGGGCGAGCTTGACATCGCAATGACCAATGAGCATCTCGGATACTTCGCAAACCATCAGATGTCTCCATATGAGAATCTGACCAATCCGCAGTTCTGCGTCCTGTCCGCAGGCCTCACACCTGGTGTCATCCAGTTCGTCGTCGGTGGAAACTCACCGATCAAGACACCTGCAGACCTGAAGGGTAAGGTTGTTGCTGTCGGAACCCAGGGTAATGGCTCCCTTTCCACAATCAAGGCTGTCCTGGGATTCTACGGAATCACATTCGATGACTTCACTCCAAGCTATCTGAACTACACAGAGGGTTGCCAGGGAATCCTGGACGGAACAGTCGACTGCTGCATCGTACCGGCATGGGCACCTGCAGCCGCAGTCACACAGCTTGCAGCCTCCGGAAAGGCTTACAAGATCATCGATGTTGATCTCAGAGAGGAGTTCGTTGCACAGAATCCGTTCTACATCACATGGGACATCGAGCCGAACGTCTACCAGAACCAGGACTACACAGTCAAGACTCTGGCAACAGCCAATGTCATCATTGTCAGAAAGGATCTGTCAGAGGACATCGTCTACGAGCTCACAAAGTGTCTCTGGGAGCATATCGAAGAGGTCTACACAGCCGTTCCTGGTCTCAGATACTCTCTCAAGCTCGAGAACGCACTGAACACCACCTGTGAGATTCATCCGGGTGCAATGAAGTATTACAGGGAAATTGGATTGGTCAAGTGACCAAACGAAGACATCAGGGTGCAATGGCCTGAAACATGGCCATTGCCCTGCTATATGGAGTGCTTTCATGAAAAAGGAT
The DNA here is from genome assembly GCA_017475725.1 of Spirochaetales bacterium. Lineage (GTDB taxonomy): Bacteria > Spirochaetota > Spirochaetia > Sphaerochaetales > Sphaerochaetaceae > UBA9732. The sequence goes on along the minus strand of JAFVFA010000162.1, from coordinate 4,332 downwards.
AACCGTATCCTCAACTGGGTGACCATTGCGGTGTGCTTGGCGGCGGGGATATTCCATCTTTCCGTGGGCGTCAAGGCCATGTCCACCATGACACTGAGAACATGGCACTGGATGTTCATGGTTGTGTTGGTGTTCATTGCCTTCCCGGCCAAGAAAGGAGGCGAGGTCCTCAGATGGTACGACTGGATTCTTCTGATAATAGGAGTTCTGACAGCTGCCTACATCATCTGGCAGTGGCCGTCCAGAGGCCAGCTTCTAGCCGCCAATGATCCGAATCTGAAACTGATGGATAAGATAGTCGGTGTTCTGACCATTCTTATCGTTCTTGAAGCTACAAGGCGCACTACAGGTATTGCGATGGCCATCACGGCCACGGTTGCCCTTGTATATCTGTTCTGGCTCGGTCCGTACATGCCGGGTATCCTTCTGCACAAGGGATATTCCTTTGACCGCGTCATGCCATACATGATGTTCACAACCGAGGGACTTTTCGGAATCTCACTGGGTACATGTGCATCATTCATTGTGCTGTTTGTTCTGTTCGGAGCTTTCCTGCAGGCAACGGGTGGAGGGCAGTTCTTCATCGATGCCGCCTACAGCCTTACCGGAAAGTTCAGAGGCGGTCCGGCAAAGACAGCTGTTGTCTCATCAGCCCTGATGGGTTGCATCTCCGGATCCCCGATAGCGAATGTGGTCACAACCGGGACATTCACCATCCCGTTGATGAAGAACGCAGGTTATGAGCCTGAGACTGCATGTTCAATCGAGGCAGTGGCCTCAACCGGTGGAATGCTCATGCCCCCTATGATGGGTGCTGCAGCCTTCATCATGGCGGAATATCTCAATATGCAGTACGGTCAGATCTGTGTGGCTGCAATAGTGCCGGCTCTGATGTACTATGCGGTCCTGTTCATAATAGTCGACAAAGAGGCTGCCAAGAAGGGGATCCTCGGTCTTCCGAAGGAGTCTCTGCCAAAGCTCAAGGATGCGCTTCTTTCCCGTGGGCATCTGCTGGTTCCGCTTCTTGTTCTGATCATCTGCCTTTTCAACAACTTCTCACCGCAGAAGACCGTTTTCTGGTCAACGATCATCCTGGTCGCGATCTCTTTCCTGAGGAAGCAGACCAGACTCACTCCGATGGCGTTCCTTGATGCCTTCAGAAAGGGTCTGACCGGAGTCGTCTCCGTTGCCACAGCCTGTGCTGCAGCCGGTCTTGTCGTCATGGCAATCAGCATGACCGGGCTGGGAGTCAGGTTCACATCCTCCATCGTCACAATCAGCGGCGGCAACCCGTTCATAGCCCTGATCTTCACGATGCTGGCATCCCTGATCCTTGGCATGGGGCTTCCTGCAGCAGCTGTCTACATTGTTGTGGCCTGCGTCGCAGCTCCTGCTCTGATCAACATGGGATTCTCGCCTCTGGCTTCGCACATGTTCGTGTTCTATTTCGGGATAATCTCGACCATAACTCCTCCTGTAGCCCTGACTGCATACGCTGCAGCGGGTCTGAGCAGTGGGGCAAGCGCCATAAGGGTAGGCTTCAAGGCCTTCCTCTATGCCATCATAGCCTTCATTCTGCCTTACATCTGGATGTACGAGCCAAGCTTCCTGCTTGATGCCTCGGTGGCGCAGATAATTCCGAATCTGGTGATAGCCGCGGTCTCGCTGTTCTTCATTGCGAGCGGAACCGTAGGATATCTGTTCAACAAGATTACACCTGTGGGCAGAGTGTTCTGCTACATTCTTGCCGCACTTATGCTTGTGCCGTTCCTGACTGTCAACTACATCGGCCTTGGGCTTGGAGTTGTGATGATGGTCCTGAACAGGTTGCACATAATCAAATTCATTGAAACTAAAGAAGGAGAAAATGGAAAATGAGTGAGAAAAACGACACCCCTCAGTTCAATATGTATTCGAGCCTGAACGAGATTCTTGACGCCTCCGTCAGTGACGAGAGAGTCCAGAGACTCAAGTCCATAGCACGCATGGATCTTCCGGAGGGAACCCCGGAGGTCGTACAGGATTACCTGATCCGCCAGTGGGCCAGACAGGTCAACATCACATATGCCAGGTTCGTGGCGGGCATCAAAGTCGATCCGAAGGATGTTGACTGGTGTCTCAAGGGTGCAATCGACATCCATGCCCATGGCGGTTCCGATCCGTTCGGGAGGCTTCTGATGGAGGATGAGGTTGCAATCGACTACACCAATGCCGGAATGGCGGCTGTCGTTTTCAAGACCTGGCACACTCCGTCCGCCTCAAGGATACAGCTCCTGAACAGGATGATGGACAAGTGGGCATCAGAGCAGCCTGAGCCGGTCACGCCGGTGAAGATGTTCGGCGGAATCACGCTGAACAAGACAGTGGGCGGCCTCAATCCGATTGCTGTTGAGCGCATGCTGAAGTTCCCGGGAATGAAGTATGTCTGGCTTCCTATGGTTGACTCCTATCACCATAAGAGAGTCGTTGACGACAACTGGGAGCCGGGTGCAGGAATCGAGCTTCTGGATGGAAACGGAAAGGTCAAGGGAGAGCTCCGCGAGATCATGAGGATCTGCGCCGACAATGACCTTGTCCTTGCATCAGGCCACTATGGCTACAAGGATTCCTTCACCGTCATGGAGGAGGCAAGGAAGATGGGAGTCAAGCACTGTGAGCTCATCCATCCGACGCACATCCATTCCAAGCACACCATTGCCCAGATGAAGGAGTATGCCGACATGGGTGTCATGGTCATGCTCTGCGCCCTTGGATTCACATGCTTCCCGATCCACGAGGAAGGCCCGATCTATGCAACCAAGATCATCGAGCAGGTCGGCGAGGACCATCTGGTGTTCGGAACCGACTACGGTCAGGTCCACAACCCAAGGCATATCGTCGGTGTCCGCTGGGCAATCCAGCTTCTGCTTTCATACGGTGTGAAGAAGGAGACCATCAGGAAGATCTTCAGCATCAACACCGCCAAGCATCTGGACATAGAGCCTGCTGTATCTCTAGATGACAAATAATCAGCAGATGAATAAACATTGATCAGACGGAGGGCTTCGGCTCTCCGTCTACGTATAAGGAGTGCGAACATGAAAATCGCTGTTCTCGGGATGGGCAAGACAGGCCATTCCACAAGTTGCTATCTGATGGACAGGAACCAGAGCGTCACCTGTTGGGACAGGGATGCCGCAAAGCTTGATGTCATAAGAGAAGGCATAACCTGCACAGGTGTGCTTGAGGGATTCTTTGCCCCCGAAGTCGAATCCGATCTTGCTAAGGCCATAGATGGTGCGGATTACATATTCATCAACACTGTGGCAGGTGGACACAAGCCTGTGGCCGAGCTCTTGAGCGGTCATCTTTCCAATAACCAGAGGATCCTGGTCTGCAACAGCAACTGGGGCGTGATGGAATTCCTTCAGGTTCTTGGGAAGGAGATCCGGGAGAAGGGGGTTGTCCTGTGCGAGACAGGTGGCTTCCACATAATGACGGATCTGCCTGATGTTGGGCATTGCCACATCAAGAAGATAAAGAGCAAGCTGTCCATAAGCTGTTTCCCGAGATCCCAGACTGAAGAGGTTCTTAAAGAGCTGAATCCGATCTTCCCTCAGTTCGTTCCTGCGGAATCCCCGATAATGACTTCCATGGACACTTCCAACCCTATGCTCCATGCTCCGATAGCCCTCTGCGGTTTCTCAAAGATAGAGGGAGGGGTGGACCATTTCTTCTACAAGGAGGGGGGCACTCCATCTGGGGTAAAGTATATAGAGAAGATTGACAACGAGAGACTTGCCGTCATGGAGGCCATGGGCGTAAAGGGTACAAGCTGCCTGGACATTGTGAACAAGGCCTGGAAGTCATCATGCACGGATCTGTACAGTGCCATCCACGCCAACTACCCGACAAGCAAGGGACCTAAGAGCATCGAGTACCGGTTCATAACGGAGGACATCCCCTATGGAGTGGCCCCTGTGGTCAAGCTGGGTAGGGCATTCGGTGTTCCGACCCCTTATTCCGAGCTGTTGGTGAACATGTATTCCGCCCTGATGGACCGTGACTTCATGGCCTTGGGACCCATATTCAGAAAGGATGAGATAGCTGCGCTGATCAGGGGATGAAAAAAAACATATATGGGAGTGTCATGAGATGTCTTTTGATTGACATGCAGAATATGAACAGATATGCTTTGGAGGAAAAGACTTCTTGTATGGAGGACAATGCAAGCGGAGGTGTTTTACGTGGCCCTGGAGATTGCGTTCAGAAAGGATGAAATCGCTGCTGAAAACAAGGGCTGAAAAAAATTTTCAAAAAAATAAAAAAATTTTGTGAAAATTGTTGACAACT
>JAFVFA010000161.1 GCA_017475725.1 Spirochaetales bacterium | reverse complement strand
GATCAGAGCTGAAGGTTTTGCGCCTATCAGCCACAGCAGGGCTGAGATTGCGGCCATAAGCCCGTTTGCCATCACCTGCATGCCGTCCCTGCGGTGACCCTTCTTCTCCTGGACCTCCTCAACAGGTCTCGGGATGTGGGCCTCTCTGGCTTTTCTGATGTTCCTGGATATCTTACCCACCAGGTTGCAGGACACGAAGAACAGAAGGAACAGCAGGAAACCCTCGAAACGGGTTGACCACAGGACAATGACCCCGAACACGAACGCGGCCAATGCTCCGCTGATGCTCAGAGTGCGCGCAAAATAGGCGGCAACAGCAATCAGCGCCATCGAGGCGCAGACCAGCAGCAAAGGAAGAGGCCATTGGAGTGTGAAAAGGGCATCGTCCAGAAATGCAATCATACCAACACCGAAACAAGGTAAATTGTAAGTGGAACGCTTATGTTGTCAAGGCCGAAGGGGGTGTAGGCCTCGACCAGTGTCGCAAGGACAGAGGCAACTGCGGCAGCAAGCATAACAGTCAAGGCAGAGGCATTGCTGCCATAGCCCAGCTTCAGGGCAATGAAGATGGCGAAGGTCACAAGGGCCATAGTCACAGACCCCGCAACGGTCTTCCTCCCGCCAAGACCGAACCGTCCTGACCTGATGGACCTGCCGACCAGGGCTGCCAGTCCGTCTCCATAGCCCATGCAGAGAAGTCCGCATCCTACGCAGACGGCATCCCCCACTCCAAGCGCCTTAAGGGCAATGAGGGCAATCACAGAGATCGGATATTCCACAAGACCCCAGTTGCGCTTTCTGCTGGACTGCCCCATCAGAACGGAAAGCAGCCCTGAGACATTGAGAATGTAATTGATCAGCGCGAACGCCCCAAGTCCGAGGATCGGCCAGAGGTCCGATTCAAAGACGTGGTAGTAGATGAAGAACCAGTTCGAGACACCGATGTGCACGATCTTACGGGAAATCTCGGAAGAGGCGTCGCCTAGGCACCTCTTCCCGAATCTTGAGACAAGGAAGGCAATCGCAAGGCATGCTGCTATCAGCAGAACCGACAGCAGGACGCCAAGGGCATCACCATGCATGTCCGCCGCCTCCTCCGAATCCGCCTCCGGAGAATCCGCTGCTGTGGAAGCCGCCGCCACCTACGCGGGAGCCTGCGCTTCCTGATATGGAGGACTTGGGCACTGACGCTGCAGGCAGGGTCCTTATCATGTTGGAGGCCACTCTGGACATCATGTAGACATCGAATGCATTGTAGCCTGTGTACCATGTCGGTGGGTTCACTATCATTCCATCGAACTTCCTGGCCCACTTGTCCTCCAGACCGAGCACAACGGCATAGGAGAGGACGTGGTAGTAGAAGTCCGGGTCCTGGTCGATCATCATCTTCAGCTGGTCCATCTCAACCTTGTCTATGAACTCCCTGTAGCCAAGGGTCTCCTCAAGGACCCTGTTCCCGTATTCGCTGCGCTTGCTCATTATTGCGGCGAAGAAGGAGATGGCCGTGGAGCCGATGACGGAGAACGCGCATCCGAACAGGGATGGTGCGTCCGACACCATCATGTCAATGAGGAAGAACAGCACAAGGGCCACCACCATGGGGAGGAATCTGACTATGCAGGCAAGGACGTTGCTCTTTCTCAGGTGCCACTTCCGGAAGAGATTCACAAAGCCGATCCCGTTGAGGAGGAAAAGGACAATGGCAACGGGAATCAGAAGGAAGGCGGCGTCCATGATGTTCTCCATCCAGCAGATCCTGAGGATCCCGGTTGCAAGGGGAACAATGGACAGCAATGCCAGCAGACCTGCGAAGGTCTTGCTCTTTCTCTCGTAAAGGCTCCTGTCCTTGGAGAAATAGGCTCCGGCCTTGGCCTTTGTATCAACGATTGTCTGGAAGAAGTTGTTCTTCTGAAGATCCTTGAAGGAAACGGTATCACCGACATCGCAGTTCTTGAAGAAGCCGTTGAACAGCTTGATCTCGAAGGCAGGGATGTTCTTCCCGCTCTCCACAGCATAGGCCTCGATGTCCTTGAGTTTGGTGAAGGTGTATTTGTTCCCCTTCGCCTCCGCAATGCTCAGAAGCCCCTCGTCCGCCCAGTAGAAGAGCATCGAGATCACATCCTTGTCGTCGACGGTGTCATCCGCTATGTACCCGACCATCAACGGGGAGAAGCCCCTTGGCGGCTCGAACCTGGCAACGACGATTGGGACGCTGTCCCTTCCATAGGCAGACCAGAGGAAGACCGCCAGGGCCACAAGGAGGACGGTAAGGAGGATGTTCGCATAGCGCGCCAGACCACGGTGGTCCCAACGCTCCCTTGCACCCTGATACCATCCCTCCGGGAGGTCGATCCTCAACGTCAGGCCCTCGTGGGACCAGAGATCCCCCTTGGAGCCTTCAATCAGAAGGGATCCGTCCTCCTCCCTGTACAGAGAGGCCTTGACCGATGTGTTTGTGGAGCCGTAGTTGCCATAGGTGAAGTGGACGTTCTCGTAGACGTAGTCGAAGAAGGCCTCCGCGTTCGCATACCCCTCATGCTCGACATAGGGGATGGATACGGAGAAGGTGGCATTGTCGATCCGGCACTCCCACTCGGTTCCGATGATGTTCATGTAGAACTCATCGTAGCCCTCGTTGTAGTCGGCCCCAAGGTCGTAGTCATACTCTATGACATAGGTCACATCACCCTGGACGTACTTGGACGCGGAGCCGATCTGCATCACAAGATAGCCGTTGTCGTAGTCGTATTCGTATTTCTCGGAGCATTTCAGACCTCTCACCTTCGCTGTGGTGCCGTTGTAATCCGAATACTCGTATGGAATCTCACGGACTATGCCGTGGTGGGGACCTTCAAAGAAGACGTCGATGGTCTCCACTATGTGGTGGACCGCATTGTTGCCAACGGTGATCTCCACATCATAGTTCCTTATGTAGTAGTCGGTGGAGGCGAACAGACAGAAAGCCCCTGCCACAAGGACAAGGGCGATAAGAATCGGACGTTTCATAGGCAGATGCTGCGGGATCAGAACTGGACCTTCACGTTCTGCCTCTCGGCCTCTGCAACCTCCACGTAGGACATCTTCTTGAACTTTCCTCCGAAGAAGTTGACGATCATTGAGGTCGGGAAGGTCTCGATCTTTGTGTTGAAGGTCTTCACCACACCGTTGTAGTACTTTCTGGCCTGGAGGATCTCACCCTCAAGCCTTGTCAGCTGGGCCTGCAGATCCTGGAAGTTTGTGTTGGCCTTGAGGTCAGGATAGGCCTCGGAGAGTGCGAACAGGCTCTTCAGGGTTCCCTCGAAGGCCTTGTCCGCCTTGTCCTTCTCCTCGATGCTTCCGGCGCTCATGGCCTTGTTCCTTGCCTCGATGACTGCTGTCAGTGTGCCCTGCTCGTGCTTGGCGTAACCCTTGACAGTCTCGACCAGGTTCGGGATCAGGTCATAGCGCTGCTTCAGATGGGCATCGATCTGCGCATAGGCCTCTTCTCCCTGGTTCTTGAGCCTAACACAACCGTTGTAGGTTGAGATGACAAGCAGTGCAATGATGATAACTGCGATGATGATAATTGCTAAAACCATATCTTGAACTCCCTTGATAAATCAGAAATCAATACCCAAAAGCTTTGAATAAGCCATCAGGTTCTCGTCTCCCTCACATCCGGAAAGGACCTTCTTGGCAAGGATCTTGCCCAGCTGGACACCTTCCTGGTCGAAGCTGTTTATGTTCCAGACGAATCCCTGGAACATGACCTTGTTCTCGAAGTGGGCCAGAATAGAGCCTAGGGCAAAAGGTGTTAGCCTGTCCGCGACCAGCACACTGGAGGGTCTTCCCCCCTCGAAGGCCTTGTTCGGGTTCTCGGCGTTGTCGCGTCCGCAGGCGAATGCGACGATCTGGGCGACGAGGTTCGCCTTGAGCTTCGTCTGGCTGGTGGATCCGCCGTTCTCGGCATCCAGATTGCCCTCCTTCTCCCTGAATCCTATGAACTGCATAGGGACTATGTCAGTCCCCTGGTGGAGAAGCTGGTAGAACGAGTGCTGACCATTGGTCCCCGGCTCGCCGAAGATGACAGGACCGGTCTGGTAGTCGATGACCTCTCCGAACCTGTTCACGTGCTTTCCGTTGGACTCCATGTCCAGCTGCTGGAAGTGCGCAGGCATTCTGTGCAGGCTCTGGCTGTATGGGAGGACGGCAGTGTACGGATACTTGAGGACGTTGCGCAGATAGACGCCTATCATTGCGTCCATCAGCGTCCCGTTCCTTCTGATGTCCTTCTCAAGCGCACAGACATCCTCTGCATGTGCCCCATCAAGGATCTGCCTGAAAACATCGAATCCATATGTGAGCGAGAGGATCACACCACCTACGGGGCTTGTCGCGGAATAGCGACCTCCGATGTAGTCATCCATGAAGAAGACGGCCAGGATGTCCGGGGTCTTCGCAAGCGGGCTGGTGTTGCTTGTGACCGCAACCACGTGCTTCTGAGGTACCAGTCCCCTGATTCCTCTCCTCTCCATGACCTTGAAGACAAGGTCCCTGTTGGCCAGAGTCTCCTGTGTCGTTCCGCTCTTGGATACAAGGACGAACAGTGTCCTCTCCAGGTCAACGCCCTCAAGGACCGCACAGGCATCGTCGGGGTCCACGTTGGAGATGAATCTTGCATTTAGTTTCTTTGTGCAGCCATCCTCCGGACCTATCAGGTTAAGGGCGTAGCAGAGGGCTCTGGGCCCCAGATCGGACCCTCCGATCCCTATCTGGATGACGGTGGTGATCTCCTTGCCTGTGGAGCCCTTGATCTCTCCGTTTCTGACCTTCTCGGAGAAGTCACGGATCTTCTCCAGCTCGCCGTTGTAGAAGTCACCCTTCTCCACACCATCGGCCTCCACCCTGACGCCGTCAAGGACACGGCCTCTGGTCAGCTGATGCAGGACAAGGCGGTTCTCGCCGGTGTTCATCCGCTCACCACTCAGGAGAGCCCTGTACTTCTCTATGAGCTGCTGCTCATCCGCAAGCGCCTGCAGGGCGTCTATGGTCTTCCCGTCAACAGGCATTGCACCATAGTTGTAGACAAGTGTGCCGGCCTCCCTGATGGAGGAACCCTCTATGCGTGCGCCGCTGAGGTTGTGCTTTATGTCATAGGCCTTGATGGCTGAAAGCTTCCCATAGCTCTTCGTCTGCGTCAGATTCTTGTATTCGATCATTGATGGAACCTCCCAGTCAGTCATCGATCTCCGGGATGCGGGTCTTGAAACTCTCCTGCAGATCCTCCTTGGTCATTCCCTCTCTGAGGATGACCATGATCGTGTCATCTCCAGCCAAAGTGCCGAGGATCTCCGGAAGGGCAAGCGCCTCTAGCCCGACTGCGACGCTGTTGGCATGTCCCTCACGGGTCTTGATGACTCCGATGTTCCCGCTGAACTCCATTGAGACGACTCCCCTTCTGACGTCCTGGATGTAGCTCTTCTCCGACTCGGCGACAAGGTCGTTGTCCGGAAGCGAGTAGTAATAGCCGCTCCAGCCGTCTGAGATCTTTCCGACCTTCAGCATCTTGAGGTCCCTTGAGAGGGTGGCCTGAGTAACCGAATAACCCTCTTCCTTGAGAAGGCTCAGAAGGGTGTCCTGATTGTCTATGCGGTTCTTCTTGATGAGATCCTTTATGACAGTCAGCCTGTTGTATCTCTGCTTCATTTATACATTCCTCCGAAAAGCATCAATAGTGAAACAACTAAAATATACATTACAAATACAGAACTAACAAGGATAAAAAAGTGCAAGTTTTGTTATTATATACAGAAACACCCGTCCAGATGCCCCTTTTTTACATATTTAAAAAATTTGAACTGCAGAAAGTATGCAGTTCATATTCATATCAATTCAGGATTTGGGCAATAAAAAACCCCTTGGATAAAAGGAGGTCAAACCAAGGGGGAACAAAAGGAGGTTGAGATTTACATCTCACGCCTGAGAACATAAAACTTTTTAGTTTTTTAAGCAATAGGTTCAGGGCGGTTTTTCTTGCATTTTTTCAAAAAACAGGCAAACAAAGTATTTAATTCATTATAGAAAAAGATAATAACTAAAATATAAAAATTTTAAAATCACTGATTCATGAACAAAAGTTCATCAAGTTTGGCCGAGAACTCGGAGAAAGGCTCCTTCATGAGCTCCTTGCATTCCCTCTGGAACTCGTCATACAGGACGATGAACCTCTCCCCGAAGGGTGTGAGGGAGGCCCCGTTCCTCTCGGAGCCACCTCTCCTTCTGGCCAGGACATCTGCACCAAGGGCCTCCTCAAGGTTCTTCACCATCCTGAATGCCTTGGAATAGGAGATCCCCATCTCCTGGGCAGCCTCCCTCAGGGATCTGCACTCCCTGACTTTCTGGAGAAGCCACAGCACCCCGATTCCCATGAACTTGTCGTTCCCGTTCTCCAGATAAAGCTTGACCTTGAGATTCATGGCATCCATAGACCCCTCCTCAGAACAGCTCCGGCTGTTCAGGTCCCTCCTCCTTCACGGAAGAGGCCTCAACGTTCTCCCCTACAGGCATTGATGATGCGAGCATCCGCATGAACTCATCCTCATCAACGATCCTGACCCCAAAGGCCCTGGCCTTGTCCAGTTTGCTTCCCGCTCCGCTTCCGGCAAGGAGACAGGAGGTCTTCTTCGAGACCCCGGAGACCTCGACGCCACCGCGTCTCTTTATCTCGTCCATGGCCTTGCTTCTTGGATTGAAGTTGACGAAAGTTCCGGTTACACACCAGCTCTGGCCCTCGAATATCTGCTCATAGACAGGGCCTTCCTGCTTTTTATCCTGCATTTGAAGGCCTGCTTTCCGCAGATCATCAATCAATCTTCTTGTTTCCTCTGATTTCAGGCCATCAACAATCAGCTGTGCCGTGACAGGGCCTATCCCGTTTATGGAGGACAGGCTCTCAATGTCGTCCGCATCCGCCACCGCAAGCAGCTTGTCCATGCTGTCATATCCGGCATCGCACACCAGATCCACAGCCTTCCTGCCGAACTCAGGGATGCCCAGGGACACCAGCACATTGCGGAACGGGGTCCTTCTGCTCTGCTCTATGGCCATCTTTATGCCATCGATCTTCCGGCTCTCGCTGCCGAACCCCTTCAGGCCCGCAAGCAGATTGTAGTCGAAGGTGTAGAGGTCCCGGACGCTCTTGACGAACCCGTTGTCATACAGGATCTCCACCGTCTTCGGGCCCAGCCCCTCTATGTCCATCTGCCCTTTGGCGCAGAAGAAGGCCACCCTTCCCTTCACCTGGGCCGGACAGTCGTAGTTCGGGCAGAAGTGATGTGCTCCGCGCTTCACAAGGGTGGTCCTGCAGACGGGGCAGCTTTCCGGCATCTGCCAGGTCGTGTTCCCGCTGCTGTTCTTCTCTATGACAGTCTCCACCGCCGGTATGACGTCTCCGCGCTTGGATATGGCCACAGTGTCCCCGATGGCCAGCTCAAGCTCGTTCACGTAGTCCTGGTTGTGCAGCGTTATGTTCCTTATGGTGCTTCCGGACAGCTGCGTCTCCCTGACCCTGGCCATGGGGGTTATCCTTCCGGTCCTACCGACCTGGACGTCGATGTCCAGCACCTGGGTCTCGGCCTGGGGGGCCTCGAACTTGTATGCTATCGCCCAACGCGGATGGTGGCCTGTGTACCCCAGCTCCTCCCTTGTAGAGAGCTCGTTGACCTTCACCACAAGGCCGTCGATCTCATAAGGCAGGGCGGACCTGGTCCCGGTCCTGTCGGAGATTGCCTGCGGGATGTCCTCGAAGCTCCCGGCCTTGCCTGGAAGGCCTGCCTTCCCAAGCCTTGCTGCCGCCTCGTCCGCCGTCCTGCAGAAATAGGAGAGGTTCGGGTCCACAGGGAACCCCAGATCCCTCAGTCTGCCCAGAATCTGGATATGGTCCGTGTACGGGACGTCCTCTGACCAGAATCCTTCGTAGACGTAGATGGAGAGCGGAACCTGCGCGGTCTCGCTGCTTTTGTTGCGTCTGATTGTCCCCGCAGCAAGGTTTCTGGGATTTGCATATGGCTCCACAAGGGTGGCGTTTATCCTCTCGAATTCGCTCTTTCTGAGGAAGACCTCCCCTCTGACGGCTATGTCCACCGGTTCCGTCAGCCTGAGCGGAACGGCCTTGATCGTCTTGACGTTTGCGGTGACATCGTTACCCACAAAGCCGTTGCCTCTGGTGACTGCACGGCTCAGAAGGCCCCTTTCGTAGTAGAGGACGATGGAGAATCCGTCCAGCTTCTCCTCCAGCACGAAGGACAGGTTCTCCCCCGTGTTTCTGGTGGTCTTGCCGATCCAGGCAAGTATCTCTTCGTCGCTGTATGCCTTGTCCAGGCTCAGGACGGGAATTGTATGCTCAACCTCGGGGAAATCCGAGGAAAGGTCGCTTCCGACCCTCTGCGTGGGGGAATCGGGTGTCCGAAGCTCCGGATGCTCAGCCTCCAGATGCGAAAGCTCATCGAAAAGGCGGTCGTATTCCAGATCCGAGACAATGGGCCTACCTGTTACGTAGTATGCCCTCTGGTACTCAGTCAGAAGGGCCCTCAGGTCCCTGGCGCGGCTGATGTGGTCCTTGATGTCGTCTCTGTAGTTGTCCATGGCATAAATACTATCTTAATTCCACTTGTGATTCCACTATTGTTGAAAAAACCCTAGGATGCTATTCTAGAGGCATGCCTGAACAAAGCGATCTTTTCGACCTTAACAGAAAGCATCTGATCGGACGCCTCGTGACATCAACCGTCTCCAGGGGCAAAATTGCCGACATCAGTCTTCCCAGCGAGAACCAGTTCCGTCACATGCTGGTTCTGAGCGCCGCGGACTTCGGGGCCAACGGCAGCGTCAGGATCATGGACGAGGAGCTTCCGTTCTTCGCCAGGGACGAGGTCTCATACAAGGGTCAGCCGGTGCTTGCGGTGTTCGGCTACGAGGCCGAGGACGTTGAGCTCTTCTGCAGGGAGGTGAAGGTCTCCTACCAGATCAGGCAGGATTCCGAGGACTATGACGGAAAGCAGTACGGTGCCCCGTTCATCTGGTCCTATGGCAACACAGATGACTATTTCAACGAGAAGGCCAAGGTCTTCAAGTCATCATTCGAGGTCAACCCCTTCTCCAACACCATGCTTGGGGACCAGAAGGTCTTCGCAGTCCAGAAGGACGGAAGGATCAACATCAGGGTCGCCACACAGTGGCCCACCCACCTCCGGAAGACCATAGCGCAGAACCTTGGCTGCGAGCTGAGCGACATAGTGATCCATCCGCAGCCCTACTACGCCCCCTATGACCAGCTGGTGGTGTTCCCGTCAATCCTTGCCACCATAGCGGCCCTTGCGGCGATCCAGTCGGGAGAGCTGGTCCAGTTCAGCTCGCCGATGGTCTCCTGGCAGCCAAGGATGAGCATGACTCACGAGACGGCCTTCCTCCAGGACGGGACCCTGCTTGCGGACAGGGCACAATGCATTGTTGACCTCGGGGCCTTCCCCTACTTCTCTCAGGAGGTCTGCCACAGCATCCTTGCGGGTCTCGTCTCCAACTACCCGATGAAGGCCGCGGATGTCAGCATCTCGATCACAAGGAGCTCCACGCCACCGGCGAACTTCTTCGGGGACCTGGGCTTCTCCATGGCCCTTGCGGGTACGGAGCAGCACTTCTCCCGCCTTGCCACATCCATAGGTATGCAGCCCGGAATCTGGAGGCTGAACAGGGTGGCAAACGTTGGGGCCAAGGGCTTCCCCCTCTCACAGAGCGTCAGGGAGAGCACAGACTTCAACAGGCTTGCACCTGCCATCAAGTCGGTGATAGACGCATCCTGGTACTCAAGGAAATACGCCACAAACGCACAGTCGCGTCTTAAGGGAATGAAGATGAACCCCAGGGTTAACTACTCCAGGGGAATCGGCATAGCCTCAGGAGAGAGCATAATGGGCTTCTCCCAGCACATAAACGCCAACACCAAGTTCTCCCTGTCCGTGACCATGAACGAGGACGAGACCCTGATGGTCAACACCGGAATAATAGCAGACAGGTCGATGGCCGCGATCTGGAAGGACACCATCAGGAAGATCATAGACATCCCGGCGGAGGACATCTACTTCCTTGACATCAACAACCCTGCCATCCTTGAGCTGGGACCCAGCGTCCTTTCAAGGAAGGTCGGCATCGTCTCCGCCCTGCTGATCAGGGCCTGCTCCGAGCTTGAGAGGAAGAGGTCCTTCTCCCGTCTGCCGCTGACCATCACATCGGAGTACGAGGCGGAGCTCACAGACCCGTTCTTCTACAGCGCAAGCCTGGGCTCGGTGGTCATAGACCTCCACATAGACACGATCATGCTCTCCCCAATAATCGACAACATCTGGGTGAACTTCCACCTTGGCCATGTGTTCGACAGGGAGAAGCTGCTTAACAAGGCAAGACACACGATAACGACGGTCCTTTCGGACATCTGCCCGAGGTCCTCCGCAAAGTGCAACATGTACATAGACTTCGACCAGGAAGGGGACTTCTCGGCATCCTCCCTGACCTCCGGACTCAGAGGTCTGACCACAGCGGCCCTGATAGGTGCCCTGTCACAGGCTCTTGGGCACCAGATCTACAGGATCCCCGTCACAAGCGATGACATCCTTGGCATCGCAGGAAAGAACGCCCAGAGCGGAGACTCGGTTCTCTTCAGTGCAGGAGGCGAGAAATGAGACTCAACTGCAACATAAACGGATCACAATACTCTCTTGTCGTCAATTCGGACAAGCCGCTGAGCCAGATACTCAACGAGCAGATCCCGACATTCGCGCAGAACTCGCAGTGCCTGGGGGCATCGTGCGGGAACTGCATCGTCCTGATAAACGGAAACGCGGCCCTGAGCTGTCTGGTCCCGGCATTCAAGCTCAACGGAGCCAGCATCCTGACCTTCGAGGGTTTCCAGAAGACCAGGTTCTGCCACGACATCGAACGCGCATACGCGGATGTGGGCAACCAGCCCTGCCCGCAGTGCTACCCGTCAAAGACGGTCATCATAGAGTCAATCCTCAACAAGATGGACAAGGAGAACCACAGCAGAATCAGCGGCTTCAACATAATGAAGGGGAACGAGGCCCCTTCAGGAGCCAACGAGCAGGCCGCCAGGAGCAGAACGGGCTCCGGTTCAATGGATGCGGAGATGATCGCCAGGGAGATGGCAATGAGCAGTTGCCAGTGCATTGAGGTCTCGGACCTTGAGAAGATAATCAACCTTGCCTACAAATACAGGAGCAGACGCCGTGCCAGAAGGTCTTAGATCCCCGACAGTCTTCACTCCGAAGACGATAAGCGAAGCCATTTCCAACAAGCTCAAGAACCCGGACGCCCACTTCTGGGCAGGTGGCACCTACATAATGAGCCGTCCGAACTTCTATCCGAACACAAACCAGAAGGACATAATCTCACTTGCAGGCATCCAGGACCTCTCCAGGATCTACCATGCGGACCGCTATCTGGAGTCCGGGGCCATGGTCACAATCCAGCAGCTTCTGACAATGGGGAGCTTCATCTTCTCCAAGGAGCTCTACAAGGCCATAAACTCGATCGGAAGCTCCGTCATAAGGAACCAGGCCACAATAGGCGGCTCCCTGTGCACATCGGACATGAGGTTCACTCTGAGCTGTGTGCTTGCAACACTCAATGTGCAGGCCGAGATCAGGATGGTGTCCAAGTCCGCCACGGCCAGATGGATGCCTGTGTCCAAGCTCTATGACAGAAGGGGCAACTTCCTCTTCGCCGACAGCGCCCTTCTGACCAAGATCAGGATACCCACCGACATGACGACATCGCAGAGCCAGTTCGTCTTCAAAGTTCTGGACTCCCCCATGCTGAACCCGTCGGAGTCTGTGATCATGGGTCTGCAGTACAGCATAAACCAGGGCAACATCATGACGCCGAGCCTCTGCATCACGCTCCCCAACGCCTGCTTCTACATGTCACAGGACTTCGACAACCTGCTCTCCACAATCACCTTCCCGCTGACTGCGGACAAGATAGCCAAGATAACAAGGCGCCTTGCCTCTGACCTCAAGCTGTCCGTGCGCCAGAATGTGGACCAGCTTCAGATAGAGCGTGCCGTAAGGCTTCTGGACGTTGTCCTCAACGACATAAACATCAACTACCTGGCAGGCTGACAATGCTCACAATGCGGATCACCGGCGGCAAATACCGTGGCAGACGCGTCATAATCCCCAAGGGGGAGCTCGAGATACGTCCTGCTATGGACAGGATGCGCGAATCCCTGTTCTCAATTCTGGGACCTCTGGACGGAGCATCGTTCTGCGACCTGTTCTCCGGCAGCGGCTGCGTGGGGCTGGAGGCGGCGTCAAGAGGGGCCACCTTGGTGCATATGGTGGAGATGGATAGGGCAAAGCGCCCCATCATGGAGAGGAACATCTCTTGGGCCCTTGCCGAATGCGATATCAGAATCTTCAATTCCAATGTCCTGAAATTCATACCAACCGCACAAATGCAGTATGATATTGTCTATGCAGACCCTCCTTTCCCCATGGGGAACAAGATCCAGCTTGCAGAGCTGGCCGACCGGCGCAAATGCGTAAAGCCTGACGGGCTGTTCATAATCCACTTCCCCGCTCCGGAGGAACCCCAATGGCCCGAGCAGATAGGTGATCTGAAACTCATAGACACCAGAAAATACGGGCGCAACATGCTCAAATTCTACAGGAACACATCCGAATCCCCTCTTCTGTGACAACCAATTGAGAACGGGCTGACCCACTGTCCAGAACAATCAGTTAGACCTATTGAACTTCTTTTGCGGTTAGAGTAATCTAACGGCGGGATGGGAAGAAAGGGGTATTCATGAAAACCGCCAGGATAAACAGCGTATTCGAGTCGTTCGGCCGGTTCCAGCTCAAACACAGGGTTGCATTCCTTGTCATTCTTACCGTGTTCACCGTCATAGGCTGCCTTGGACTTCCAAGACTGAAGCTGACGAACGGAGAGGAGGACTGGTTCGACAACTGGGATCAGGTTAAGATGAACCAGGACCACTTCGAGGACATATTCGGGTCAACGGACACCCTCCTTGCCTTCGTCCGCGCAGATGACGTCTTCGACCCTGAGGTCCTTGACGCAATAGACAGGCTCGGGGATGCGATACTGCAGAACGTTCCATATGTGGAGAGCGTCACATCCCTAATGAACCTCTCCGTCCCCATCGGGACCGAGGACGGATTCGAGGTCTTCAACCCATTCGAGGACGGAATCCCCGAGGATCCGCAGGAGCTTCAGGCCATCAAGGATTT
>JAFVFA010000160.1 GCA_017475725.1 Spirochaetales bacterium | reverse complement strand
CCTGGCCACCTTAGCTGTTGGCCTCGTCTCATTCAAGGTCGGTTACGGTTTCCAGTTCTAGGAAGCTTCATTTGCCATGGACGAGACTCGAACTCGTACGCCTGTGACGGCAGGGGATTTTAAGTCCCCGGTGTCTACCATTCCACCACCATGGCAACATGCGAAGTTTATGACAATATATTACTGCTCGTCAACGACATCATTGCTGATGAGCTTTGCATTGGTCTTGCCTGGAAGGACCTTCTTCCAGAAGGCCTGTGTGCCGGTGTACGTCTTTGCGAACTCATCCTCGCTCTCCTTGAGGGCGCTCTGCCACGCCGCACCGAAGCCCGGGCTGTTTATGACAAGCCTGTCCACTGCCTGCTGATAGATGTGGAGTCTCTGGACCTCCGCCCTACCAGGTTTCTGTGCCAGGTTGGCATTGGTGATTCTGAGGTTCTCATTGGCCTGCTTGAGTTCCTCGTTCTCCTTCTTCAGCTTGGTGATGCCCTCGGACTCAATGTCCATCCTGTCGGCAAGAAGTCCCTTGAGCTTGGCGATCTCCGCCTTATTCCTCTTCTCGAGTTCGCTTCTGGACACCTTCTGCCAGAGGTAGACGACTAATGCTATGACAAGGCCTATTCCCAGGCCGATAAGAAGTTCCTTCATTTTCAAAATCCTCCATACAAGGGTTTAGACAAAGATAATACCGAACATTGCCTTGGGCAAGTTCAGATGTAGCGTACCGTCTCCTCCAGAGGCTTCCTGTTGAAATGGTTTGGAAGAGGCTCAAAACCATCTGCGGCAAAACCAAGGTCCATAATCATCACAACAACCTCATTTTCAGGCAAATCCAGAGCTTTCGAGACCTCGTCCGGGTTGAATCTGTTGACCCAGCAGCTGTCAACCCCAACCGCTCTTGCAGCCAGTATCATCTGGGTTGCAACAATGGTGGCGTCCTCTGCTCCGGAGTTGTAGACATTGCCCGGATAGACGAAGGCCTGTGTCTTGTCGTAGGTCACCACCAGAACGGTTGGTGCGCCATAGCGGCACGGTGTGACGGAATCGACCTTTGCAATCCCCTCTGCGGACTGGACCACGTATACCCTGTGCTCCTGTGTGTTCTTGGCAGTCGGGGCGACACGTCCGGCCTCAAGTATGGCATCCAGCTGTTCCTTGCTTATCTGCCTGTCGCAATATCTCTTGCAGGAATACCTGCTTCTGATCGTCTCCATGTAATCCATACATCTTCCTCCAATCCAAGTATATTGTCAGCTGACATCACCTGTCAAAGGTGAAGCTTCATCCCTGTATTTCCCCGTTATGTCCCTGACTACCTCTGAGGCTATGATCAGCCCTGCGACCGAAGGCACGAATGAGGTGCTGCCCGGAACCCTCTTCTTGAACACTGAGCCGCTTAGGATGTCCTCCTGGGCGTCCTGCCCAGCGGAAATGGGCTCCTCGGTTGAGAAGACGCATTTGACATGCCGTATCTGCCTTTTTGCCAGCTCGCGCCTCATCACCCTGGCAAGAGGACAGACGCTTGTCTTTGAGATGTCGGCTACCTGCAGCTTGGTCGGGTCCACCTTGTTACCGGTGCCCATGCAGCTTATGATGGGCACACCGACATCCTGTGCACGTGCAATAAGCTCGATTTTTGCGGTTACAGTATCAATGCAGTCTATTATGTAGTCGTACCTTGAAAGGTCGAACTGGCCAGCGGTGCCAGGCAGATAGAAAATCTGGTACTTGCGCACTGCACAGTCAGGGTTGATGTCCAGAAAGCGCTCATAGGCAACATCCACCTTCGGTCTTCCCAAGGTTGAATGCAGCGCTATGTTCTGGCGATTCAGGTTCGTCAGGTCCACCGTATCGGCGTCAACTATGTCTATGGCCCCAAGACCGGACCTGACAAGGGCCTCCGATGCAAAGCTTCCCACCCCGCCAAGACCAAAGACTATAACCCTCGCCCTTGACAGCATGTCAACTCCATCATCACCAAAAACAAGCCTTGTCCTTTCAAACTGGTCCGCCATAGTCACTCCTCATCGGCCATCATGTCGAAGATGTGCTTCCAGACCTCCGGATCCTGCTCGGTCATCCTGAGGAAATCCTTCCCGTTCATGAAGGCCTGCTTCTGCTCCAGGGTCTTGAGCTTCTTCTCTTTCACCAACTGGTTGAATTCACCGAATGTCTGACCCATGTACTGGACGGCATCCTCAGTGTAGTTCGGATTATGGTACTTTCCTTCCACTACAACGTAAGAGATGTTTTCATTGTTCACTCTGGAGCGGACATACTCCAGACCGCTAGAGATAGGAACCATTGTATCGTCCTTTGAATGGATCAGAAGGACCTTTATGCCTGAATCCTTCAGATCATCGACACTGCAGCTGAGTGCATACTCGGGATTGACCTTCTTCTCAAAGCGCAGGATGTTCTTCTTGAAAGGTTTGAGCTTTCCGCCATAGGCGACCTCAGCGAAGGACTCATGACCCGCAAAGCCTGATATGACCGTAATCGACTTGATGTTCTCCTGCCTGTAGCTCAGGATGTTGCCT
>JAFVFA010000159.1 GCA_017475725.1 Spirochaetales bacterium | reverse complement strand
CACGCCTTAAAAGGGCGTTGCTCTACCTACTGAGCTAGTGGCCCGTTCACACAACAAAATGAGATTAGCAAATGGACGCAGGGTTGTCAACTGGTAAAGGCCTGGTAAGGGCCTGAGGCGGCTTGAAGATATTTGATATCAAGTATATCATCACTTGAGCAAAGGGTTCGTATATGGAATACAGAGAATACATAACGGCTGAAACGCAGATTGGCGAGCTTCTCATGCAGTATCCCGTAGTGGTGCCTGTTCTGGTGTCCATGGGCATGGAGTGCGTGGGCTGTCCGTCATCGCAGCGTGAATCGCTTGCTGACGCCTGCTTTGTGCACGGCCTTGAGGTGGGCCCCCTTGTGAGGGCTCTTAACTACAGGATAGGCGCAGCCAAGGAGAAGGGCGAGGCTTGAGCCTTTGTTCAGGAGAGATGGAAATGGCAGATACGGAAAAGAAGAACATGGACACTATGATCGATGACAGAAACAGGACCATAGTGAGGACAAGTGTCATAGGGATAGCCGCCAACGTGCTGCTGGCAGGCTTCAAGGCTGTTGTCGGAGTTGTGACGAACTCAATTGCGGTTACTCTGGATGCGGTGAACAACCTGTCCGATGCCCTGTCATCGGTTATCACCATAGTCGGTGCGAAGCTGTCGGCAAAGAGCCCTGACAAGAAGCATCCGATGGGCTACGGGAGAATAGAGTACATGAGCGCACTTGTCGTGGCGTTCATCGTTCTCTACGCCGGAATCACATCCGGTGTGGAGTCCGTCAAGAAGATCTTCCATCCTGAGAGTGCGGATTACTCAACGGTCTCTCTGGTGATAATCGGGGCTGCAGTCGTGGTCAAGTTCTTCCTTGGCCGCTATGTCAAGGCAAAGGGCGAGAAGGTCAACTCACAGGCCTTGGTGGCATCCGGTTCGGACGCCTCGTTCGATGCCATACTGTCCCTCTCGGTTTTCGTGTCAGCCCTTGTGTACATATTCTTCTCGATATCCCTGGAGGCATATGTTGGTGCTGTTATCTCATGCTTCATCATAAAAGCGGGCATCGAGATGATGCTGGAGACCGTAAACGACATTCTGGGGCACCGAACGGATGCGGAGCTTACAAAGCAGATCAAGGACATAGCATGTGCCGAGCCTGAGGTCTACGGTGCATATGATCTGTTCCTCAACAACTACGGACCGAACAGGAACTATGCCTCCATGCATGTGGAGCTTCCGGATACGATGGACGTGGAGCACGTGGATGAACTCACAAGAAGGCTCCAGGTCAAGATCCACAGGGAGACCGGAGTCATCCTGACAGGTCTTGGGGTCTACTCCTTCAACACAAGGAACGAGGAGGCCGCCAGGATAAGAAACGATGTCCAGAAGATCGTCATGGGTCACGACTGGGCTCTCCAGATGCACGGCTTCTACGCCGACACAGAGAAGAGGACCGTGCGCTTCGATGTGGTCCTGAGCTTTGACATGACTCCAAAGGAGGCTCTGGGGATCCTTCAGAAGGAGCTTGGGGACGCCTACCCCGGATACAGGTTCACCATAATACCCGACACCGACCTTACTGACTGACGGAGACGACATGAGAAGGAATCTTGAGGAGACCAGGGCGTTTGCAAGGAACGACAGATTCGGCGTCCACTGCGGAATAGAGATAGACGAGGTGGGCGAGGGCTACGCCAGATGCCACATGGACATAGAGGATCATCATCGCAATGCGCGCGGTGTTGTGATGGGTGGTGCTACCTTCACGCTTGCAGACCTCTGCTATGGTGCCGCATGTGACTTCTCCGCTGTCTCCATGACCAGTGAGATAAGCTATCTTGCCCCTGCGACGGGCGATGTCCTATATGCAGAGGCAAGGGTGGTGAAGGACGGCAGGACCACAGTCTTCTACAATGTCACAGTCACCGACCAGACAGGCAGAAATGTCGCCTTCGTCACAATGACAGGCTTCAAATCCTGACATCTGTTGACAAGCATGTGATTTGCGTGTAAATTTGCAAACGGTTTGCAAATGCAAACGGTTTGCGTTATGGATATGTTTGTTGACAGTTTGATAGATGCCCTTAAAGACAGCGCCAGAATGCTGCCCTTCCTGTTTGCGGTCTACCTGATAATGGAGATCCTTGAGCACAGGGCGGGCAGAAACTTCCCGAAGGTCTTCTCCAGGACCTCCGGTCTCGGACCGTTGATGGGAGGACTTGTAGGTGCGGTCCCGCAGTGCGGGCTCGCAGCCGCCTCTGCCTCTCTATATTCCGGACGGGTGATAACACTTGGGACCTTGCTGGCGGTCTTCCTGTCCTCTTCCGACGAGATGCTTCCCATGATGCTCTCAGAGGCCGTACCGGTTCTCAGCATTGTGAAGATCCTGGCTGTCAAGATAGCCATTGGGGTTGTGAGCGGCTATGCGGTTGACCTTTT
>JAFVFA010000158.1 GCA_017475725.1 Spirochaetales bacterium | reverse complement strand
TCCACCATGTCTATCTTGAAGAAGGACTTCTCCCCCATTGTGAGGACGTCTATGCCCATGTGCTGAAGGGTGATGGCATTCTGGAAGCCCAGGCCGAAACCACTGGTAGCACCCTCGCCGTTGGCTATGACAAGGTCAATGCCCCTGTCATTCCTGAAGCTCTTCAAGGCATTCTTTATGACGCCTATTCCGCAGCGTCCGACGATCTCTCCCAAGAACAAAATCCTCATGAATCCCAATTTACAGTTCTTTGAACTGATTGGCAACCACTTTGCAACCCCTCGCTTTCGTTGTATATTTAATCCCATGAAAGCCGGAAACATGGCATGCTTATTGCTAGCTTCTCTCCTGGTCATCTTGCTTGTGACCTCCTGCACAAGGGAGGGTTCCGGCCAGATACCGATTGGAGAGCAGGAGCTCCCTGACATGGAGATGCAGGACGCCTGGTACACACTTTCACAGGATTCGGATTCTCCGCTGGTGATGCATGCATCGCAGATAACCATCTACAGAACGGATAGGGACACGATGCTGGAGAATGTCCGCTTCACACAGGGAGCAGAGCTCTCCGGCAGCTGCGAACATGCCAGCGTCAGCAGTGACAACAAGCACGCCAAGTTGACAGGAAAGGTCCAGATTCATAAGGAAGATGCCGAAAACAGTGTGACAATTGTCACTGAGGACATCATCTGGGATGGAAATGCGAACACTTTCTCCTGTGAAGGTGAAGTTCTTGTCACTTACGGAGATGGAGCGCAGATAAGGGCATCGGGCTTCAGTGCGGCCTTCGATGAGAACCTTTACGAATTCGGCAGCATCCTGGAGGGGACTTTGGTGCAATGAGACTAAAACACTGGATCATCACGATTCTGGCTCTGCTTGCCTTTGCCGCGCTGCCATTGGCGGCGGATACCATATCCTTCAACGGGGGTTACACCAAGGTGGACCTTCAGGAGGGCAGAAAGAGCGTCACCCTCTCAGGCGGAGCCTCCGTCACAACGGATCAGGTCGACCTGACATCCGACTCCATCAGCATATACGGCGAGAACTACAGATATGTGAACTGCACCGGGAACGTCTCTGCCGTGGAGAAGGAGCACGGGATAAGCTTCAGGAGCCCCACCCTCTTCTACGACAGGGCAAACGGCAAGGTCACATCCGACAGCTGGATCGAGATCCAGGACAACGAGAACCAGGCGGCCCTCTCCGGAGCATGGTTCGAGTTCGACATGCAGAGAAGGTTCATCAAGCTTCAGATGATGGCAAGGGTCATCAAGGTCACCGACGAAGGTCTGATGGTCTGCAGGGCCGATTCAATAGAGTACGACGGAGAGAACAACAAGGTCTCCCTGAAGGGTGGTGCAACGGTGAGCTGGAACGATGACACCTACAGCGCTGCGATGATCACTGTAGACCTGGACACCAACGAGATAACCCTCTACGGTTCGATCTCAGGAGAGTTCAATGGCTAACACACTGACAATAGAGCACCTGAGGAAGGTATATGGGAAGAGGGAGGTCGTCAAGGACATCTCGTTCTCCATGCAGGGAGGTCAGATAATCGGTCTGCTCGGGCCGAACGGTGCGGGCAAGACGACCTCATTCTACATGATAGTAGGCTTCATCAAGAACGATGGTGGCAAGATTGCGGTCAACGGGATGGACATCTCGGACGAGCCCATGTACAAGCGTGCCAGAATGGGCATCTCCTACCTGCCACAGGAACCTTCGATCTTCAGGAAACTCAGTGTGGAGGACAACATCCGACTTGTTGCGGAGACAAGGAGGGATGTCGATTCAAGGCGTAAGGATGAGATAGTGAAAGGCCTTCTCCGATACTTCGGGCTGACCAAGCTGGCCAAGCAGAAGGGCTACACCCTCTCAGGAGGAGAGCGCAGGAGGACCGAGATAGCGCGCTGCCTTGCCACAAGCCCCAGGTTCCTTCTGCTGGACGAACCTTTCGCCGGCATAGATCCCAAGGCCGTCTTCGAGATAAAGCAGATAATCAGGTCCCTCGCCAAGATGGGCATCGGGGTCCTTCTCACTGACCACAATGTGCGTGATGCAC
The DNA here is from genome assembly GCA_017475725.1 of Spirochaetales bacterium. GTDB lineage: Bacteria > Spirochaetota > Spirochaetia > Sphaerochaetales > Sphaerochaetaceae > UBA9732. The sequence goes on along the minus strand of JAFVFA010000158.1, from coordinate 2,811 downwards.
TCTCGATAACAACGAAGTCCCACATAATAAGCGACGGTCGGATCCTCGTCTCGGGAGGGAGACGGGAGCTCCTTGCCAACGAGATCGCACGCGACATCTATTTCGGAGACTCTTTCGAGGAGACGTGATGGACTTCGGCCTGACCCAGACACTGAAAACCGAACAGACTCTCTCCCCTCAGATGCTGCAGTCCCTTGCGCTTCTGCCGATGCCGATTCTGGAGCTGAAGGCCCATATCCAGTCAGAGATAGAGAGCAACCCGGCCCTTGAGATCCCCGAATCCGAGTTCTCGCTCTCCCTTGACGACACTCCGAAGGAGCGGAGCCTTGATGACCGCATGGACGATGCCGACTCATCTGACTACGAGAGCATGTCCTACAGCACAGCGGACATCGACCCCGAGGCCTCGGACCGCAAGCAGATGATGATAGAGAACTCCAGCGCCCCGGGCGAGACCCTTCAGGAGCATCTTTCGGTCCAGCTTGGGGAGACGCCCATGTCCGAAAGGTCCAGACGGATCGGGGAGATGCTCATAAGCAACCTTGACCAGAACGGTTTCTTCATACTTCCGCTGGAGACCCTTTTCGAGGACTCGGATTTCCAAAGGGATGAGATAGACGCAACGGTGGCCACGGTGCAGGGCTTTGACCCTGCTGGCATCTGCGTCCGGGATTTCAGGGAGTCTCTCATATTGCAGGCCAAGCTGGCGAACATGGCCCAGGAGGACCTGAGGATATTCTCCGACATGGTGAATCTCCATCTGGAGAAGCTCAGAGCCGGAAAGTTCAAGGAGGTCGCCTCTGCACTCAGGATAACCGAGGATGACCTGCAGACCTTCTACTCCATACTCAAGGGCCTTACCCCCTACCCTGGGCAGAACTTCTCGTCAGACGCAATCACAGGTGTGGAGCCTGACTTCTCAGTGCACAACGTCAACGGGACCCTTGTGCTTGAGCTGAATCGCGGAGACATACCGAACCTTGAGATCTCACCGGAATTCGAGAGTCTTGCAAAGGAGCTCAAAGGCCACGAGGCCAAGGAGGCAGGTGCCTACATCAGGGACTCCGTGAGACAGGCAAGGACCCTGATAAGCCAGGTCAACCTACGCTTCCAGACCCTTTACAAGGCGGGAGCCGCGATCATGGAGTACCAGAGGGACTTTTTCCTGAAGGGCCCCAGGTACCTTAGGACGATGACACTGAAGGACATAGCCGAGAGGATAGATGTCCACGAGACGACCATGAGCCGTCTGGCCCAGAGCAAATGGGTGGACACGGACTGGGGGCTCTTCCAGCTGAAGTACTTCTTCTCCCAAGGTGTCGCTTCGACTTCCGGTGACCAGACAAGCGTCTCCAGGAATGTCGTAAAGGACATGATCGCCGAGATAATAGCCGAGAACGGCGCCCTCTCGGACCAGAAGATATCCGACCTTCTCCTGTCCCGCGGAGTGAAGTGCGCACGCCGTACAGTCGGCAAATACAGAAGCGAACTCAACATCGACTCCTCCTATACTCGCTGAAATTTGCTTTTGACTTTTGACTACAGTGACCTTATCATTTAAGTAGATATTATCTTGAAGTAAGGAGGAAAAAATGAACCTGAACGTCAGAGGTATCCACTACCAGATCAGCGAGGAGACTCGTGAATTTCTGGACAAGAAGCTTGCAAAGCTGGATTTTGCGGAAAGTTATCTGCATGACCTGGACATCACAATGAAAAGAGAGACAATCGGACAAGGCTTCCACATTGATGCAAAGCTCCATTTCTCATGGGGAACGGTTAAGGTGGTCAGCTATGATTGTTATGAACTATATGAGGGAATCGAGGCAATAGCCGACAAGATCGAGGCTGCCGCAAGAAAGGAGAAGAGCAAAGTCATTGAAGGTTGAGTCTGTTGCTCAAACTCAATCCACAATGGGGAACAAAAGTTGAAGGGGTTGCCGAACGGCAGCCCCTTCTTTATTCCCTTTATTCCGATCACTCAAGTTCAAGGAAGGCCTTATAGCACTTGTAGGCCTGCTCGACATCATAGGCTGAAGTGATCTCCCATGGAGCGTGCATGCTTAGCACGGACACGCCACAGTCCAGAACATCCATTCCGTATTCGGCAGCATATTTGGCAATTGTACCACCTCCACCTACATCGACCTTTGCAAGCTCAGCATTCTGGAAGTAGACATCGTTGGCGTAGAGTTGCTTGCGGATCTTGGCAATGAACTCCGGATTGGCATCTGATGCACCGCTCTTGCCACGGGCACCGGTGTACTTGTTGAAGACGACGCCACGACCCAGGAAGGAGGAGTTTGCGGAATCGTAGAGATTTGCGTTGAGAGGATCGAAGGCTGTGTTGACGTCGCTCGAGAGCATGTATGAATTGGCAAGCGCCCTTCTGATCGCCAGCTCAGGGTTTGTCCTGACGTCAAGGCGGGCCACAACCTCTGCAACGGCATTGTCCAGAAGATGCGAGTTCATTCCGGTAGCACCTGCACTTCCGATCTCCTCCTTGTCTGCAAGGATGCAGCAGTTCGTCCTTCCTGCGGCAGTCCCTTCGACCATGGCTATAAGAGATGTATATGCACAGACCCTGTCATCCTGACCGTAACCAAGTATGAGAGTCTTGTCGAAACCGAGGTACCTGGCCTTTCCTGCAGGAACGATCTCCAGCTCCGCTGATGCGAAGTCCTCCTCCTTGATCCCGTACTTGTCCTCGAAGAACTTCAGGACCTTGTCCTTTCCGTCACCCGGCTCATACTTGTCCTTCTCAGGATCCTGATAGTTCCTGACATTCGGATAGCAGGCAAGGATCGCATC
>JAFVFA010000157.1 GCA_017475725.1 Spirochaetales bacterium | reverse complement strand
CATTCCAATTATCCTATTCCAAAATCCGCCCTTGCTTGCCGGCCTACACTGAGGCTCTGGCAATCAACTGCGGCTCATATACAAGCTTGTTGGGTTTGTACTCCTCTGTTCCGTTCAGTATCCTCTCCATTCTGGCATAGGCGTTCTTGCCTATCTGGAAGAGCGGCTGCCTGATGCTTGAAAGCGGCGGATCGATTATGGCTGATGAGAATATGTCGTCATAGCCTATGATCGAAAGGTCCCTCGGGATGTTCACCCGATCGTTCTTGGCCTCAAGCATTATTCCGGAAGCCACAATGTCACCTGCAGCACAGAAGATTCCGTCAATGGTGTTCCCATAGCGCTGCATGCGCTTGAAGACCACCTGTCCCTCCTCGAAATAGTAGTCCTCAATGTAGAAAAGGTTCCTCTCGTTGAACTTGAGCCCATGGTCCTTGATGGCCTGAAGGAAACCCTGCTTCCTCTCCTTCATGGAAAGACCCAGCTCATCCCTGCTGCTGTCTCCAAGGACTATGGCAAGATCCTTTCGCCCGCTGTTTATCAGGTGCTCCGTTGCCATGTAGGCCCCATGGTAGTTGTCCATGGTGACCTCGATTGCCCCTTCGGCGACCTCATCCACCACTATCATGGGGCAGTTGTTGTCCGAATAGAGCTTGATGACCTCCGGGGACGGGCTGATGGAAAGCAGGATGACTCCGTCGACATGCCTTCCAAGGCAAAGATCGGTCAGAACCTTGTCATTCTTCTCAAGAGTGGCGAAAAGGTTGATCATGTAGTTCTCATCCGATGCCCTTATGCTCTGCTCGATTCCCTTCAGAATCTCCATCTCGAAATTACTTGAGAAGAAGTTGGCTACAACTCCGATCACATTGGTCTTTCCATTGACAAGCGAACGTGCAAGATGGTTCGGATGATAGTTCAGACGCTTGGCGGCCTTGAGGACCTTCTGCTTGGTCTCCTCTGTAATACTGCTTGAACCCCTCAACGCCAAAGACACAGTTGTGTGGGACACCCCTGCAACCTGAGCAACATCCTTAATGGTAACCATTTTCCTCTATACTCCTTCGATATCCTTTTGTGCAGGATAATTATAGCACATTGTCAAACACCTTGGCTACAGCACATCCTTCAGTGTGAAATCGACCCAGATTATGCCGACATCGTTGCCGGTCTTCATATTGTCCACAATGTACTGCCCGAACTCCTCGGCCGGGTTGCTGAACGTGTTCCATATCCATCTGTCGGCGTTGTAGCCTATCTGGAACATGACAGGACACGGATAGAAGTGGGCCGACCAGTCCGAGAACTCATCTGCCACATGGTCTAGGGAGCTGAACTGCTGGCTGTCATTGACATAGACGAATCCGTCTGTCGCAACAGGAAGCCTTCTGTAGTCCCAGTGCTTGACGAAGACCGTGTATTCAGGATCTATGTCACGCACGGCCTTCAGAACCTTGTTCGCCACAGTGGCAGTCAGAATGCTTCCCTCTCCGTCTGTCCCTGCTGGCCTGTACCACTCGACATCGATTCCGAATCCCTTCACGCAGCTGTGGTGCCTGTACCGGGTCATGACCTCCTTGGCCAACTCCACCAGGTCGGCATTGCCGGGTTCCACCTGAAGCCAGACCAAATAGCCTGCCGCATCGAAGGCATCAAGATAGTCCTCATAGAAATCATCTGTCTTGGTTCCTTTTGCGTATTCGATGCTCTTTGAAAGAGGGAACGTCAGACTGCAGCTGTCCTCCCCGCTCATAGTCCCAACTATCAGGATATAGGCACCCTGACTGCCGTCATAGTAGCTTTGCATGGTCTGCGCAAAGCCCGCTGCCTTGGAAACCCCCGGGAAGTTGTCCTTTCCGAATGACTGCCGCATACCATAGCTTGAGAAGCGTACGCCTGCCCATTTCACTGTAGGTTCTCCTTTCTGTTCCACATTGCCGGGGACTGCGACCTGCTCGCATGCAGCGAGGACAAGAATCAGTCCCAATAACACAACAAATGCTGCCTTCCTCATCCGTCACTTCCCATATTTCATTGCCTTCTTGAGTGTGAAATCCACCCAGATTATCCCCAGATGCTGATCATCCCTGACGTTCTTGGCCAATGCATCCCCGAGTTCCTTCTTGGGGTTCTCGAACTGCTTCCAGACAACATAGTCGGCCTCGTAACCAATCTGGAACATGACAGGATTGGGATAGTAGCGCTCAGCCCAGCCTGTGAAGAACTCCTCCATGCTGCTGAGTGTGCGGAACTGCTGGCTGTCGTTGACGAATACTATGTCAGAACGGTATGTCGGCGGCATCCATCTGTAGTCCCAGTGTTTCAGGAACAGCGTGAATCGCGGGTCAACCGCCTTGATGGTCTCGTCAAGTGTCCTGGCAAGCTCGTCATCGATCTTGGTGCCGTAGCCGTCTGTGTTGTAGGTCTTGTACCACTCCACATCAACGCCGAAGCCTTTGACGCACTTGTGGTCCTTGTACAGCTCCATTGTGGCCTTTGCAAGGCCAACCAGATCACAGTCTCCGGGCTCGACCTGGAGCCAGACGGAGTAGCCCTTCTCGTCACACATGTCCAGGAAGGCCTTGTTCTCGTCAAGAGGGAAGTCATCTACCCCATCAAGGTTCCCCTCAACCGGATAGTTGACCGCACATCTCTGTTTCGGTCCGTTCCCCGTTATAGTGCCCACAATCCAGATGAAGGTAGGGATGCTTCCCTCGTACTCAGAGGCCATGCGTGACACATAGGTGTCCCATTCCTCCCCTGTCGGCTCAGGTTTTATGCCATAGATGGACCTTCTGCAACCAGCCCATGTGACCGCAGCGGTCTTCTCAGGCGGGATGCTCGGCCCGTAGTCCGGTCTTGCCTCCGCCTGAACTTGAGACTGGCCCTGCTTCTTGCAGGAGACCATGGTCACAAGCATCAGCATTGCGGCAACCATGACCAATACAATCGACAATTTGAAAGCTTTTTCCATATCAAAAACCTCTCAGAGCGGACCTGACGGCCTTCAGCCGCACACTGTCATCCGCAATGTCCTCCCATTTGTAGAGCAGAACCCCCATCGACGGGCTCTCCAAAGCTCTCTCAAGAGCCTCCGCAAATTCAGCAGCCCCCATGGTATCGGTTCTGTATCCCTCTCTGACCTGGATTGACGGAAGGACAGACTTGCATCCCTGCGCCACCATGTCATCCATAAGCTCCGTGATGTAGGATGGCTCACGATGCATCATATGATGATAGATCATTGGAGTGAGATAATCGCCTATTTTAGCAAGATCAGCGAAATTCTGACCGATTATCTCCATAATCGCACCATCATACAGATCCCTTTTCCAAGGTACACAATGGATGCCGATCCTCAATTTGGGCTTCAGACGGCGTGCCTCCGAACAGAGCCTGTCTGCCGTCTCACCGATTGTCATCTGCCTCCATGATCCGACATCGGAGACTCCTTCAAGCTGTTTCCTGCATCTGGGACAGAAGCAGCTTGCCGGAAGCTTCGAGGGATCGGCAGATGGTCTTGTCATCTCCCAGAACTGGAAGAACCTCATGAAGTCAAGCGAGATCCCCGGAGGGTCGAAGATCTCAATGTCAGAGCTTATACGCTCACTCACAAGACCCAGGTGCCCTGCATCAGATGGACATGCGAAGCGCACCCAGCTGTCAGAGGCAGGACTCCCGTCCTCCAGAACAGCCAGATCCTCCCCTTCAGATGCAAGGAACACAGGTTCGACTATGTTCCAGAAGAACCCTCTTCTTGAAAGCTCCTCTGTGAACTCAGGGACAAGCGCATCCCTGCCCAGATACACGGTGTTGAAGCCGTTCTCCTCCATAAGGTCTATTGTTCTGTCTGTGCAGAACCGAGGATCATAAAGCTTCACACCGTACATTCCGTCCATGTCTTCAGCCCTTGACTCCAGATATGACGGTTCCCTGGATGAAGAACTTCTGGAAGAAGAACAGGGTGATGGGCGGCACAAGCATCATGACTGTTGCTGCAGCCTTCAGCGAGCTGTTGTTGAAGTACTTGGCATCGAAGGCGGTCAGCCCAAGAGCGACCGGGTACATCTTCTGGTCCTGAAGATAGATCAGGGAATAGAAGTAGTCATTCCACCAGAAGACCGCAGTTGAGAGCGTGATTGTCAGCATGACAGCTGTGGACTGGGGAACGATGACCTTTGTCAGAATCCCCATCGGACCGCAGCCGTCTATCTTGGCGGCCTCGTCAAGCTCAAGCGGAAGTCCCATGAAGAACTGCCTCATCAGGAAGACGTTCCATGGACTTGCAGCAAAGTAAGCTGCAACGGTCAGAGGCAGATAGGTCCCGTACCAACCGAGCTTTGTGTAGATTATGAAGCTCGGTATGAGAGAGACCTGAGCCGGAAGCATCATTGTGGAAAGGAGGACCATGAACAGCCAGCCCCGTCCCTTGAACTTGAATCTGGAGAAACCGTAGGCAACCAGAGTCGATGAAACAAGGGCTCCTATCGTGTTTATCACCACCAGAATCAGGGAGTTCATTACATAGCGCCCGAAATCACCCTTTGACAGTGCATCCGGATAGTTCGTCCATGTGAACTTGACCGCCTTGACCCTCTGCTCCTCGGATGCAGGGACCGCCAGATGGACCTCTGAGAGGTCGTCCTCGTTCAGATAGAGCCATTTGCTGCCCTCCTTGCCTATCTTCGCAAGGTGCATGCGCTTTCCATCTATCTCCATCTCATAGACCGAGTATGGAGCGGTCTCAAGCCTTATGTTGGTTGATGAACGTGAAGCAACGGCAGCATCGATGTACTCCTGCTTGATGTTCATTCTCTTTCCTTCTATCGGAACAAGGTTCTTGGCCATCGTTTTGATGACATTGAAGAAATTGCCGGGCTTCACTTCAGGGATGTTTCTGCTGACCTGCTTTGATGCGAAGGAACCTCCAATCATGGAAGCCACAGGATACAGGATTGCTATCGCTGCCACCACGACGATGATTGTGGCGATTATCATCCTGCGTCTTGCAAGACGACGCTTGGTCATGACACCGACAGAGTTGGAGATCGCGAAGGCCCAGAGGAAGATGTTGACTATCACCAGAAAGAAAACCACCAGTATCATCTTTTCACCTCCGACTCATAGAACACCCACAACTCCGAAGACTTGAAAGTGAGCATTGTCAGCAACAGCACTATCACAAACAGGAACCAGGCCAATGCTGATGCGTAGCCCATGTTTCTGAATTGGAACGCATGCTTGTATAGGTACAGGTTGTAGAACATCGTCGAATCGGCCGGACCTCCCTTTGTAAGTACCATAGGCTCGGCGAAGTACTGGAACATTCCGATCAGACCCATTATCAGATTAAAGAAGAAAATCGGAGTCATCTGCGGGATTGTGATGTGGATCAGCTGCTGGAACTTGCTGCAGCCGTCAATCTCGGCAGCCTCGTAAAGGGCCGTCGGAATGCCCTGCAGACCTGAGAGGTACACAACCATGCCCCCTCCTGCACCCCATACCGACAGGAACAGGAAGCAGTAGAGGGTGTACTTGGGATCCAGAAGCCACTGCGGGCCTCTCAGCCCTGCGGTCCTGAGAATGAAGTTGATTATTCCGTATTGGTCGTCGAACAGCCCTCTCCACAGCATGGCCACAACTACGCCGCTTATCATTGCCGGGAGGTAGAAGATGGTTCTCCAGAACTTCATCATCGGTATCTTCATGTTCAGAAGATAGGCAACAAGGAAGCCTGCCACCAGTCCCAGCGGCAGACTCAGAATACCGAACTTGACCGTGATCCAAAGACTGTGCCACATCTCAGGTTTGGTGAACATCTTCGTGAAGTTGGCAAAGCCGACCCACCTTGGGGTATTGATGGTATCATAATCGGTGAATGCCAGATACATGGAGAACAGCATCGGGATGAATGTGAACACCAGGAATCCGATGACCCAGGGGATTATGAATGCATAACCCCACCTGGCGTAGCGCTCGGACTGTGGAACTATCCGTTTCTCTTTTCTCATATGATTTCCTTGAAACACTCAGTGGTTCATCTGGATGCCCAGTACTCGTCCAGAATGTCCTGGACCTCCATGTTCAGATCCTCAGCAACCTGCTGCGGCGTATCGTACAGACCGCTTATGATGCTGGCCATGGCGAACTCCATTTCGTTCCAGACCTGGCTGTAGCCGGGGACCCAGCTCTCGTTGTTGGGATTGTCGGCATACTGGCCTGCATCAAGCAGGACCTGCCAGTTGATGTTAGGTCTTGTGGCCTTCTGCTCGTCCAGCCACTGAGCCTGGAGGTTCTTCATTGCAGGGATTCCACCGTAGTTGTGGTTAAGCCTTGAATAGATCTCCGGGCTGAACAGCCATTTGTAGACCTCCCAGGCCTCTTCAGGATGCTTTCCGTTCTTGCACATGACGAATGTGTCGATGTTGGTCGCCGAAACCACATGGCCGTCCATTGCCGGGATCGCACCAATGTTCCAGCTGAAGTTGGCATCCCAGCTCTCAAAGGCATAGCTCATCCATGAGAACGTCTCCCAGACACCCAACCTGTTCGATCCGAGAGGATCCGCATCTCCGAAGAGTGATGCACCAGCAGCGGCATCAGACCTTGGCCTGACCTTCTCCACATATATCATCCTTTCAAGCTCTTCGAAGGCATGCACCCATTCAGGACTGTCCATGGTTGCGGTCCTGTAGTCATCCGACATACCTAAGGCGACGCTGTTGCCGTCCTCGTCGAAGAACTTGCCGACCCACGCTCTCCATGGGGACCAATCTGTACCATCATAGCCGTACTGGATTACGTTGTCCATGTCGAAGTCCTCGTCATTCGGAGTGCTTCCCCACATGTCCACAGTCATGATCCTTGCCTGCTCGTAGAGCTTGTCATATGTCCAGTCCGGTGTACCCCATTCTGCTGGCGGATACTCAAGCTCCGCTCTGTCATAGATGTCCTCGTTGTAAAAGAGGGCCGACGGATAGTAGCCGATCGGAAGGCCTACGAGCTTGTCCTCGCCGTCAACATTGTAACGGTTGCTCTCAACCAGCTGCTCATCGTAGACGGAGAGATCAACCTTGTCCCTCTCAAGGTATGGTGTGATGTCTGCCCACTGGTCAATGAACTGCGCCACTCCCATGACGCCTACAGGTCCGCAGATGTCAGGAGACATGCCTGCCGCGACAAGAGTCGTAAACTTTGTGGATGCATCGGAGTACGGTACGGTCAGGAACTCGAGCTCAATGCCCTTCTCCTTTCCGATTGTGTTGTTGAACTCGTTCTGGAGCTCCTCATGGACAGTGATCTGTGAAGGATCCGTACCGGTTCCGAAACCGACCATGATCTGGATCTTCACCTTCTCCTTGGCGGCCGACTTCGCCGAACTGCCGGATGATGCGGAGCTTGACGAAGCAGAAGATCCAGCCCCCTTTCCACATGAAACAACCGTGAAGGCTGAGAACAGAAGCAAAATGACAAGCAGACATGCCATGGTCTTCTTCATATTGACAATTCCTCCCTTTTTGTCAGAATCGAAACCTGCGCCTGAGCAATTACAAAGAATTTGACAAGTGCACTTTTATGGTGTATTCTCTTCCGTGAAAAGTCAAGAAGAATTTTCACGTTAAAATTTCTTCGCGATTTAACGAGCATTGCTACATTAACCCTTTTAATGGATGCAATTAGGAAATATGAGAAAAATGCGCATTTCACAAGCTTTTCAGCATTTTCTTTTAACGTGAAAATAATCATTTGGGGGTCCGATGAAAAACAACGGCACACAGAGGGCAAACGGAGATTTCAGCTTCCTCAGAAACGGGGATGTATGCATAAGGGAGAAGGCTGGGAACATGACCAGGGAACCTTGGCTCATGCTCATGACAAGAAGGAACCAGGAGCCCACAAAGACCCTTTGCTGGGGAGTCACGAACAATGGCTCGTCATTTGCGAGAATCGGAACCCAGGAAGGTGATCTGGTCAACGGCTTCGTCCATGAGGATCCATACAAATGCAGACAGCTGGGGTCCTTCATCTATATAAAGGAAGGAAACGACTACTTCACTGACTGCTGGTACCCTGTTCTCCACAAGGACCAGGAACTGACGACCACCTACTCATTCGGCTGCGTGACAAGGGAGACCTCATATCTGAATCTGTATGTCACAACAAGGTGCTTCATCCCTGATGAATATGATGCGATGGTCCAGCTTGTCACTGTCGTCAACAGAACTGATAGGGACAGGAAGATACAGGTATTCGGAGTCAACCCCATGAATGTCGGGGATGCAAGGGCCCTGCAGTTCTCAGGTTTCAATTCCATGATGATGGCCGGAGGTTTCCCGGACAGAAGTCTGAACGGTCTTGTCTGGTACAACGGCTACGGAATTCCATTTGACGACGACGAGGACACTGATCTGGGCATGTTCGGGAAGGTTCTGCTCCACGGAGCAAGTCGGAATCTGACCCAGTTCAGCATGAGATATGAGGACTTTGTAGGCCACTACACTAGAACCATGGCGAACCCGATTGCGCTTGAGACTGGGGTCCTCCCCTGCGCCCCGGCACAGGAATCAACCAGTTCCCTCTCCGTTGTCTGCTTCGAGGTGGAAGTGCCTGCGAACGGATGTGAAAGCTTCACAATTTTCAGCATAGCAGGCAGCACCGAGAACTATTACCACGGCAGAAAGCAGGAGCTGAAGAAGGCTGTGGCTACCCTCTCGGACACCCAGAAAGTCGAGAAGATGCTGTCACAGGTCATCAAGGATTGGAACGAAGACTTCAACAGGCTGAGGTTCAGGGTCCCGGGCAACAAGCTGTTCGCTCCTTCATTCAGATGGCTGCAGTACCAGTGCGCGATGGTTCTGAACCTGAACAGGATGAAGAGCCGCTTCCATTCAGGATTCGAATACGGATTCGGGTTCAGGGACATTCTGCAGGACATCCTTGCAGGACTTGCATCCGAGAGCTCAAAGACCAGGGCTTTCATAAAGTACATAGGAGAGCAGATGTTCTCCGATGGGTCCGCATACCACAACTTCTACGTCTCCGCTCCGGGAACACTGGACTTCCATGCCTGCGACGACCCGATATGGTTCATCTTCGCAGTATGTGAATATGTCAAGGAGACCGGAGACACCGCTCTTCTTGAAGAGGTGATCCCCTATGCAGACGCCAAGGAGAACCGCCCGGAAAGGAGCGGCTCCATACTCGATCACTGCATCATGGCCCTTGACCAGGTCTGGACACACAGCAGGGACGGCATACCCACAATGTTCGATGCAGACTGGAACGATGACCTCTCCGGTTTCGAGGACCATGGGTCGGTGATGGCAGCCATGATGCTATACAAGGCCTACATGGATTTTGCAGAGCTCTGCGACTTCACAGGAAGGGCCAAGCTTGCGGAAGATGCTAGGGAGAAGGCCGGAATCACACAGAACACACTCAGGACAAGGTGCATAGACTCCTCAAGCGCCTTCATCCGTCTTGTCAGTCCGGACGGGGACAGAAGCAAGGATGTGGGATCAGCCGATTCTGACGGCAGACTCTTCCTTGAGCCTACATCATGGGCGCTGTTCAGCAATGCCGTGTCGATCGAGGAGTTCAGGGCCAGCCAGGCGGTGGTGGAAAGGAAGCTCGCAGCCAAAGGTGGGATAGCCCTGTGCACAGCTGACTTTACGCTGTCAAAGGGCAAAGCTCCTGTGGACTACACAGCATTCAAGCGAAACGCCCCCGGAAAGAAGGAGAACGGGAGTTTCTTCCGTCACACGGAGAGCTGGTTCATAGCGTCCCTCTGCTATGCAGGGGAAGGGACCAAGGCCTGGAAGTACTTCTACAGCACACTTCCTGCAGTATGCTCCAAGGATGACCCTTTCAACTATGCAGCCGAACCGTTTGTATTCCCGGAATATGTCTGCAGCCCTGCAAGCAGGGATTACGGAAGGGCCGGGCACACATGGCTAACAGGGACAGCACCAACAAGGGAAAGGGTCCTTTGCGAGAACATATTCGGCATAAGGCCAACCTACACAGGACTTGAGATAGACCCATGCGTGCCTTCCGGATGGAAGTCGTTCACCGCAGTCAGGAACTTCAGAGGAACCGAGTTCAGCATCAGATACAACAACCCGCTGAAGGTCGAAAGAGGTGTCAAATCGATTTCGGTCGACGGCAAGGACATCGACGGCAACATAATTCCGCTTTCAGTTTGCGATGGGAAGAAGCATTTCATCGAAGTCAGGATGGGTTGAAGCATGGAACCGGAACTTGAAGGAGTGAATTTCTTTGGAACGGACGGAATAAGAGGAAGGGTCGAGAGCATTGACCTTCCTCCGCTTGAGGCCCTGAGGCTATTCAGGAGAAGCGCGGTGATTACGCCGGCTCTCATAGAGCTGGCTGTAAGGGCTTTTGTGAAGATGGTGAGCGGTGATGGCGAAAGCCATTATGCAACAGGCTCGGACGGAAGGGACGCCGTAACAGGCAATACGTTCGTCGATGCCATGAACCGTGCATTTTCCCTTGGAGGCGCAACCGTCTCCTATCTTGGGATTGTCCCCACTCCTGCAGTCCCTCAGTTCCAGCTGGAGAACGGGTGTCTTGGGGCGGCCATGCTCACGGCAAGCCATAACCCATCCAACCAGAACGGCATAAAGTTCTTCCATAAGGGGAAGAAGCTCCTTCCCGAAGGCGAGATCGGAGACAGGAAGCTGTCCTCAATCATGTATGAGCTGGCCTTGCAGGAGCAGACAGATAAGCAGGAAGGGACCATCAGGACAGTTGACGTGACCGAAAATGTGGTCCGAATGCTTGAAAGGGCGATCCCGCTTCAGATCACCAAGGGAATGAGTTTTCTGGTTGACACCGCGGCAGGGGCCTGGACAAGATTTGCGGACCTCTTCTTCTCAAGGAACTCAATAGCATACAGGCGGATCTCTGAGGACGAAAAGGGCTACAACATCAACAACCACTGTGGAGTCGCGGAGATTGAAGGGCACCGTTCGTTTACAAGAGCTGAAATTCCATATTCTCCTGCAATTATTAGGGCATTGTTTGAGAATCCAGGTTCTTATGGGATAGTAACCGACGGTGATGGTGACAGGGGCATGCTCCTCTGCTACGACAGGGAGAGCGACCTGATTCGTGTCTACGACGGCGACGATGAGGCGTTTCTGATTCTGGGCCTGATGAAAAGGGATGGAGTCAGGACGGAAGGCTCCACCATGATATGCACTCTGGAATCCGACATCATGGCCTCGGTCTCTTTCTCCGAGGAGTTCGGATGCAGATCAGTCATCACAGATGTAGGTGACAAATGGATCTGCAACGGGCAGACCGATGACTTCCTTATAGGGTTCGAGTCTTCAGGTCATCTCATAATGCCGATCCGGCTTGATGGGGGCGAGACTCTGCTGTCCGGCAACGGTCTGCTGACGGCAATGCTCTCAGCGGCCGCCTTCAATGAAGGATTCAGAAGCTTCCGCCCTGGCTTCTCAAGGACGTTCTACACCTACTTTGTGAACAAGCAGCTCTTCGGAAAGGGTTCGGATCTGTTCGTGAGCGATGCAGACCAGCTGGAGAAGGATCTTTCGAAGGCGCTGTCCGGAAGGGAGAGACTGTCATTCTCAAGGCGGCTGTTCAGGGAGCCGGATGTCCTTGCGTTCCAGATATCGAAGGATTCGATGGTCGTGGCGCTGATAGTATCAAGGAACTCGGGCACAGAGGACAAGAATGCGGTCTACCTCAAATGCATCCCTGACCTTGTGGATATTCTTCTTCCCGTTGCACAGAACCTTGCGAACAGGCATCGGCAGCTCATGAGGAACCACGAACTGTCGGAGGCGAGAATGTCTGAAGGCATCCTTGCTGACATCAGGGACAAAGGAAGATTCACCGTCCCCGAGGACAGGAGAAGCGATGTCAGACTGATTTCGGTTCTCCACGCTCTGGAGCGCGAAGGTCAGATTCGCGGAGACGGGACGGAGTTCGTTTCAGTCTAGCCTCTGACGCGCCTGATCTCCTGCAGCACCAGCTTCAGATCTATCGGCTTGGAGATGTGGCCGTTCATCCCTGCATCAATGCACGCAGAAACATCCTCTGCGAATGCGTTGGCGGTCATGGCCAGGATAGGTATCCCTGCCGCCCAGCAAGAGGACGAGCGGATCGCCCTTGTGGCGTCAAGCCCGTTCATCACCGGCATCTGTATGTCCATGAACACAAGGTCGAAGTCCCCCTTGCCAGAGGCCTCCAGGATCTCGACGCACCGTTTCCCGTTCTCAGCACGTGTGCATTCGATTCCGTACATCTGCATCATGACATTGATTATCTCCCAGTTGATGTCATTGTCCTCGGCAACCAGGATCCTCAACCCGACCAGGTCGGAGTTGTCCTCTTCGATCTCCTTGGACGCAGCCCCAACCCCCAGAATGTCACTGAGCCTCTCGTAGAGCGTGGATTTGAACAGCGGCTTGCTGATGAAACCGTTTGCCCCGGCGTTCTTGGCCTCCTCTTCTATGTCAGACCAATCGTAGGCGGAGATCAGGAGAATCGGTATGTCCAGACCCTCGACCTCTCTGATATGCCTGATGATCTCAATGCCGTCCATGTCAGGCATCTTCCAGTCAATGATCACAACATCGAACATCCTGCCTTCCGTCTGCCTGAGTCTCAGAAGCTCAAGCGCGGATTCTCCGCTGGATGCGACCTCGGCAGAGGCTCCCAGGGATTCGATGGTGTACCTTCCCGTCTCAAGCATTATCTCGTCATCGTCCACAAGAAGTATGTGTATCGGGTCAAGGACCATATCCTCAAGACGGTTCTCAGCTTCCGGAAGCTCAAGCACAACCTTGAAGGTGGTTCCTTCGTTCACCTTGCTTGTGCACTCTATTGTTCCACCCATCAGATCGACCATCCTGTTGGTTATGGCAAGTCCGAGCCCGGTTCCCTGGATGCTGTTAACACGGCTGTCCGTCTGTCTGGAGAAAGGCTGGTACATGCGGGCCATGAACTCCTCCGTCATGCCTATGCCCGTGTCCGCGACTATGTACGTCAGCTTCACCGTGCCGGGGTTGGAGCCCTCCTCCTCTATCAGGTCCACATCGACACTGCCACCGGGTTCAGTGTACTTGACGGCGTTTGAGAGGATGTTGATGAAAACCTGGTTCAGTCTGAGCTGGTCTGCATACAGATACTCATTCTCCATGCCCTTGGTCCTGAAGTTGAAGTCTATGTTCTTCTCCTTGACCATGGGCTGGGATATGTTAACAAGATTGCCGGCGACATCCACAATGGAGAAGGTGACGGGATTTAGGGTCAGTTTCCCGCTCTCAACCTTGGACAGATCCAGCATGTCGTTTATCAAGGTCAGAAGATGGTTGCTGGCCATGCTCACCTTATGGAGACACTCCCCAACGGTGTCCTTGTCATCAAGGTTCCTCTCTGCTATGGTCGTCAGACCTATGATGGCGTTCATCGGGGTTCTGATGTCATGGGACATTGTGGACATGAAGTCCGTCTTGGCCCTGTTGGCCTTGTCCGCCATGGCGGCACTGGCCTTGAGCCTGCGGTTCAGGATGAACATGAAGGCGAAATCTACCGCAAACAGCAGGAAGACTCCCAGAACAAGGATGACGATCAGCTTCCAGTCCGTTGTAGTGGACCTGAGGTTCGCCCTCGGGATCAGACCGAGCATGCTCCATCCTTCCGTAGAGACAATGGGAGTGTGGACAAGGATGTAAGGTCTGTTGCCCGAGCCCTGCAGAAACATGAGATTTGTGCCGGAGGAAGACATCTCACTCAGGATGTCGAGCTCCACGCTTTCGTTGTAATGCCTGTAGAACTCGTAGAAGTTCGAGCCTTCGAAGGAATCGCCCTTTATCATGTAGTTGCCGTCCATGTCCATCATGGCGAACTCCACACCGACGTATCTATCCTGCGGGTAGATCCATTTCTGCTCAAGCTCCTCAAGCGGGACGACTCTCAGAAGCAGCCCTTCCCTCTCCCGCCCGTCATCAGGGTCGATGAATATGACCTTGTTGAAGAAGGCTAT
>JAFVFA010000156.1 GCA_017475725.1 Spirochaetales bacterium | reverse complement strand
GGTAGATGAGCATGCTTATCACTCCGGAGTACACGCAGTAGGCCGAGAACTTTGTCCTTTCCGCCATTGCACCGGAGACTATTGTCGCCGTTGTTGCGCAGAACACAAGGTTGAATACAAAGTAGCTTGCATCTGTGAAGCCTTCCGAGGGGGAGGCTATGAATTCCCTGAAGTGTGTGAACAGGTCCAGATTAGGCTTTCCTATGAGTCCGAAGAGCATGTCTTCCCCCATCATCAGAGGATAACCCAGCAACATGAACACTACTGTGCCTATGCAGAAGTCCATCAGGTTCTTCATGATGATATTTCCGGCGTTCTTAGCACGTGTGAAGCCTGTCTCCACCATTGCAAAGCCGGCTTGCATCCAGAAGACCAGTGCAGCACCAATCAGAAACCAGAATTCAACAGTCATATCCAATCTCCTCCAATCTCATTTCACACCGAACAGAAGGTCGGAATAGGTCGGGAACGGCCAGTACTTCTTGTCTGTCAGAAGCTCTGCCTTGTCACAAGGTACACGGAGCTCTCCCATTGCACTGAGAATGTTGTCGCGGACCCAGGCGGATTCCTCCACCACATCCTTTGCATCATGGAGCTTGGGAAGAACGGACTCGAGCTTGTCAGTCTTGATGCAAATCTCATCCAACAGGGATGAGAGCGTCTTCACCAGACTTGTCTCATAGGTGCATGGCAGATCCGGAGAAATGGCCTTCTTCGCTGCTGCGGCCCGTGCGACATCAGCGGCGTATGACTCGATTGCCGGGGCGATCATCGTCTTTACCATGCTGATCATGGTGTTGGCCTCTATGACTACGCTCTTGCAGTAGTTCTCAAGCATGATGTCACGTCTGGATCGCATCTCCTCTTCGGTGAAAACCCCAAGGGAGGTGAGCATGTCAACGTTCTTCTTGTCCATCAGATGCGGCATGCAGTCAGCTGTTGTGCGGTAGTTCAGAAGGCCACGCTTCTCTGTCGCCTCCCTGATCCATGCATCATCGTATCCGTTGCCGTTGAAGATGATTCTCTTGTGGTCATGGATGGTGTTCTTGATGATGTCATGCAGGGCGGCCTGGAAGTCATCGGTCTTCTCCAGGATGTCAGCGTAGATCCTGAGGCTTTCGGCAACTGCACTGTTAAGCATGATGTTTGCACAGGCGATGCTGTTCGAGGAACCCAGCATCCTGAACTCGAACTTGTTCCCGGTGTATGCGAACGGGGATGTCCTGTTGCGGTCTGTGGTGTCTCTGTTGAACTTGGGGAGAACCTCTACGCCGAGCTTCATGACCTTTCTCTTTGTCCCTTTGTACGGGGTGTCTGACTCAATGGCCTCAAGGACTGCGTTCAGTTCATCGCCAAGGAAGATCGAGATGACTGCCGGTGGTGCCTCATTGGCGCCCAGACGATGGTCATTTCCGGCTGTTGCGACTGAGATTCTCAGCAGATCCTGGTAGTCATCCACCGCCTTGATCACAGCACATAGGAAGATCAGGAACTGGGCGTTCTCGTATGGTGTCTCACCTGGCGAGAGAAGATTCTGACCTCCATCAGTTGCGATTGACCAGTTGTTGTGCTTTCCTGAGCCGTTGACGCCTGCAAAGGGCTTCTCATGGAGCAGGCAGACAAGACCGTGCCTTGCGGCAACCTTCTGCATTATCTCCATTGTGAGCTGGTTGTGATCAGTCGCCACGTTGGTTGTGGTGTAGATCGGCGCAAGCTCATGCTGTGCAGGTGCAACCTCGTTGTGCTCTGTCTTGGCCAGGATTCCGAGCTTCCAGAGCTCATCGTTCAGATCCTCCATGTAGGATGTGACGCCAGGCTTGATGACTCCGAAGTAGTGGTCGTCAAGCTCCTGTCCCTTTGGAGGCTTTGCACCGAAGAGCGTGCGGCCTGAGAAGCGGAGGTCAGGGCGCTTCTCGTACATCTCCCTTGTGACCAGGAAGTATTCCTGTTCAGGACCGACAGATGATACTACGCGTTTTGCTGTCGTGTTTCCGAACAGTCTCAGAATCCTGAGAGCCTGCTTGCTCAGAACCTCCATTGAACGCAGAAGAGGAGTCTTCTTGTCCAGGGCCGGTCCGCCGTAGGAGCAGAAGGCCGTAGGTATGCAGAGCGTCTTGCCCTTTATGAATGCATAGGATGTCGGGTCCCAGGCCGTATAGCCTCTTGCCTCGAATGTCGCACGGAGACCTCCGGAAGGGAAGGATGAGGCGTCGGGCTCTCCCTTGATCAGCTCCTTTCCCGAGAACTCCATTATGACACTGCCGTCAGGAGCCTGTGTTATGAAGGAATCGTGTTTCTCCGCTGTGATGCCTGTTAGAGGCTGGAACCAGTGAGTGAAGTGTGTTGCGCCCTTTTCCACGGCCCAGTTCTTCATTGCCTCTGCAACAGCGTTGGCAACGCTGATGTCCAATGTGGCTCCCTCATCGATGGTCTTTCGAAGGGATGAATACACGTCCGATGAGAGGGTTGCTCTCATTACGCGGTCGTCGAATACCATGCTTCCGAAATAGTCTGATACGGTTCTCATGCTAAAGCTCCTTGCTTGGTCAGTAAAACGAGAAAAGGCAAAGACATCCTGTGATAACACAAAAGACGCCTTTGCCTTTCATTTCCTTGTCAAATCTGCTTTTAGTAAAAGAAACGGCGTCCTCGAGCACTACACTCGAAGACGCCGTTGCCTTCTGATGCGGTGAATATAGCCCAACATGGCTTTGGCTGTCAACTGGTTTGCATGAATTCCCTTGACAAGGGCCTTTTCCAAAGGGTATAACATCCGAAAAATGAGCAAAGGCGTTCATTATCATATGGAGATTTCTCTGTATGGCAATGAGCGCCTTTGCTTTTTTGTTTTCCGAGGGGAGGAACCGAATGGAAAAGGAAGGACAGATACGGATCCCATCTGGATGCGCCATTGCGGCAGTCATTTCAAGGGAGGGAAAGCCCATGTCGGGTGAGATGGTCGTGAACTCAATGAAACCAATGCATGACCGCAGCAACGGTCTTGGAGGAGGTTTCGCAGGGTATGGAATATATCCTGAATACAGGGAGTTCTATGCACTGCACATGTTCTTTGATAATCGCTCAACCAGGAAGGAGTGCGAGACATTCCTGAAGGAGTACTTCGAGATCGTCAAATCCGAGATCATTCCCACAAGGAAGATACCTGAGATCACAGACGAGCCGATAATCTGGAGATATTTCGTGGATCCTCTCAAGTCCATGCTTGCAAACCTCCAGCTGGACGAGAAGGAGTTCGTGGCCCGAGCCGTCATGAAGATAAACTCTGAGATCAACGGTGCCTATGTCTTCTCCAGCGGAAAGAACATGGGGACGTTCAAGGCCGTCGGTTTCCCTGAGGATGTAGGGGTCTTCTACAGACTCGAGGAGTATGAGGGCTATTGCTGGACCGCTCATGGCAGATATCCTACCAACACCCCGGGATGGTGGGGAGGCGCCCATCCGTTCACCCTTCTGGACTACTCCGTTGTGCATAACGGCGAGATCTCATCCTACGATGCAAACAGAAGGTTCATTGAGATGTTCGGTTACAAGTGCACACTGCAGACGGACACCGAGGTCATAACCTATATCCTTGATTATCTTGTCAGGGTCCAGGGCCTGACTCTGGAGGAGGCTGCAAATGTGATTTCAGCCCCGTTCTGGAGCACCATCGCAGGGGAGAAGGACAAGGAGCTGAGCAAGCGCCATGCCTATCTCAGGACAGTCTTCCCAAGTCTTCTGATAACCGGTCCGTTCTCCATCATCCTTGGATTCAACGGTGGGTTCATGGCCCTCAACGATCGTCTGAAACTCCGTTCGATGGTCGTTGGGGAGAAGGGGGACCGGGTGTTTGTCGCCAGTGAGGAGGCTTCCATAAGAATGATGGAGCCTGATGCGGAGAACATCTGGGCCCCTAGAGGAGGGGAACCGGTGATTGTTCGTCTGAACGAAGGAGTGCAGCCATGACAGTTGATCTCATCTATCCGGAATTTGAAGTGATCCGAAACGAGTCGCGTTGCATCACCTGCCATGTCTGCGAGAGACAGTGTTCAAACGGTGTCCACAGATTCAGCCCCGAGCGCGGAATCATGATGAGCGACGAGAGCAAGTGCGTGGACTGCCAGCGCTGCGTGTCCCTTTGCCCGACCAGGGCTCTGAAGATTGTGAAGAGTGACTGCACACTCAGGGAGAATGCCAACTGGCAGAGCGACACCATAAAGGAGATCTACAAGCAGGCCTCAAGCGGCGGTGTTCTGCTCTCTTCAATGGGAAATCCGAAACCTCTTCCGGTTTACTGGGACAGGATTCTGATCAATGCCTCACAGGTCACAAACCCTCCCATCGACCCTCTAAGGGAGCCTATGGAGACGCGAGTGACATTGGGCAAGAAGCCGGAGAGGATAGTAAGGGATGAGAACGGCAGAATAATATGCGATCTCCCTCCACAGATAAGCCTTTCAATCCCTGTCATGTTCTCAGCAATGAGCTATGGCTCAATCAGCTACAACGCCCATGCCTCTCTTGCGAGGGCAGCAACGAAGTTGGGTATCCTCTACAACACAGGTGAGGGAGGTCTCCATGATGATTTCTACCGTTATGGGGCAAACACAATAGTGCAGGTCGCCAGCGGAAGGTTCGGAGTCCATGAGGATTACCTGGAGGCAGGCGCCGCAATAGAGATAAAGATGGGGCAGGGTGCCAAGCCTGGAATCGGCGGGCATCTTCCGGGTATGAAGATTGTGGGTGATGTATCCAGGACAAGGATGATCCCGGAAGGGACTGATGCCATATCTCCTGCTCCTCACCATGACATCTACTCAATAGAGGACCTGAGACAGCTGGTCTTCTCCTTGAAGGAGGCCACGCAATACAAGAAACCGGTAATCGTCAAGGTCGCCGCGGTCCACAACATCGCCGCAATCGCCAGCGGCATTGCAAGAAGCGGTGCCGACATCATAGCGATAGACGGCTTCAGAGGTGGGACAGGTGCCGCACCTACAAGAATCCGTGACCATGTGGGAATTCCGATTGAGCTCGCCTTGGCCGCTGTGGACCAGAGACTCAGGGATGAGGGTATCAGGAACAATGTATCACTTGTTGCCGGTGGCTCAATCAGAAGCGCAGCTGATGTGGTCAAGGCTGTGGCCCTTGGTGCAGATGCCTGCTACATAGCCACAGCAGCACTCCTGGCACTTGGCTGCCATCTGTGCAGAACATGTCATACGGGCAAGTGCAACTGGGGCATAGCAACCCAGAACCCTGAACTGGTCAAGCGTCTGAACCCTGACATAGGGAGCGAGCGTCTGGTCAACCTGATGACTGCCTGGAGACGTGAGATCATGGAGCTCATGGGAGGAATGGGGATCAACTCCATAGAGGCGCTGAGAGGGAACCGTCTCATGCTTCGTGGAATCGGTCTTACAGAGAAGGAACTGCAGATTCTCGGTATCTCTCACGCAGGAGCATGAGCATTCTCCAAGGAGGATGGAGTCATAAGGATCGACAACGGCGTTCACATTTGATGTCCGCAAGAGAAAATTCGGAGGCGCAGTATGAGTATGCTTATTAAAGCAGACGACATGGATCACAGAACGCTCAATGAGCAGATCAGGATTGCTGATGGTGAGTGCATGGTCACAGGGTGCTGTGGCCAGAGGTTCATAGCAGCAGGCATGTCAGACAAGGATATAACGGTCAAGGGGATTCCAGGCAACGCACTGGGCTCCTATCTCAATGGATGCAGGATCAATGTCATGGGCAATGCCCAGGATGCTGTGGGGGACACCATGAATGACGGTATGATAATCATACATGGGAACATCGGTGATGCTGCCGGCTATGCCATGCGCGGAGGAAAGATCTATGTCCGCGGCAATGCCGGATACCGTGCAGGAATCCACCTGAAGGCCTACAAGGACAAGGTCCCTTTGATGATAATAGGTGGAAAGGCGGGGAGCTTTCTCGGTGAATACCAGGCAGGCGGTGTGATAGTGGTCCTGAACCTGGACAGACCTCAGGAGAAGTGTGTGGGCTTCTTCCCCTGCACAGGTATGCATGGCGGCAAGATGTTCCTGCG
>JAFVFA010000155.1 GCA_017475725.1 Spirochaetales bacterium | reverse complement strand
GCTGAGAAGACCGTAGCTGACCATCACGAAGAGCGCCATGGCCACAAGAAGACTGTGCCAGAGAATCGAATGCAGTGAGATTATCACATACTTTGTGTTGAAGATGGCAGTTGGTTTGACGAAGTAGAAGAAGGCGGAGACGAAAGCCTGGAAGGAGACATAGCCCAGGAAGGCCTTCTTGAGCTTCCCTTCCTTCATGTAGGCTATCCATGGAAGCAGATACATGGGGATGGAGCAGATCTGGAAGGAGATCAGCGTGAGGTCCACGTTCTCATGTGTGGCTATCCTGAAGATGATCTTGAAGGTCTCAAGCCCGATTATCACAAGGCCCAATGTGCTTAGGGCCTTGTCTCTGGCCTTGTCATACCGTTTGTCCTTGTACTTGATTCCAAGGCAGATTCCTACTGCCGCACAGATTACCATGAATCCTATTGCGATGAAATGCAGTGTTCCGTAGGGCTGTGGCTGGTTCTTCCACATGGTCAGCCTCCTGTCAATTGTTTTTTGACATTCTAACGGAGGTTGTCATGATAATGCAACGGAATAATTCACCGATTTCAGCGTCAGTTCCTGTCCAGTTTGGACTGCAGGTACTTGACCCATCTGTGGATCAATGGCTTCTTCTGCTCGCTCTTGATCGCCTTTGCGGCATCATCCTGGGTTGCCAGGGCATTGATTCTCTTCATCTCGTCCCAGCGGCGCACAAGCCACATGTAGAGGTCCGCCTCTGTCTGTCCGGGGAACTCCATAAGCAGGTGCTCGTGCTCTATGGCGTCAGCAATGGGCAGATAGACGTTCTTGAGCCAGCTCTTTGCGCCTTCCTCGAACGTCATCTCCTTCGGGAGCGTCTGGTTCACGTAGTACTTGTGGACGTTGATGTGGTTGACCATCTCTGGGTATGAGCCCGGGGCGGTGAAGACTATCCTGTCCATCGGCAGGTAGGTGGGTTTGAACTGGTCAATGAAGCGTTGTCTCTCGTAGTTGACCACACGCCTCTTGATCTCGTTCAGGGTGATGCCTTCCTCAAGCGGGATCTTGGTCGTCAGCTCCACGACCTCCGCGTCAATGAACTCTATGCCCTTGGCCCTGGCAACCGAGACCCTGTGGTTCCCGTCCCTGACGAAGTACCATTCGCCCAACTTGTACACGGAGATCGGCGGCAGGATCACATCGTCCAGCCGAGCGGCGTCTATGCTCTCCCAGCGGGTCTTGAGGTGCAGGTTCTTGGGGTAGAAGGCCGATGAGAAGTCATGGTAGCGGCTCTCCGAGCCGATTATCTTGTTGACGGGTATGGTCTGCATGCCCTTATAGTACTCGGCCTCCGGCTTGATCAGCTTCGTGACCTCGTAGAACGAGAGGAGGTCCGGGTTGTGCCATCTGAAGGTGGAGAATATCTCCTGGATTCTTGCGTGCCTGAATGCTCTGTTGAAATCGTCTGATGTCGTAAGGCGATCTGCCATCAATTGTCTCCTAGATTGTCATCATCCACCATATAGCTTCCGAATACGTTCACGACCTTGGTGTTTCTGTACTGCGTTATTCTGTTCGCGTTCTGGTCATCAAGGTGTATGTGTCCATGCAGCAGGTACTTGGGTTGGTACTTGTCCATGAACTTCAGGAAGCACTTGAATCCTCTGTGGCAAAGGTCGTCACCATCACCAATGCCGAACGGCGGTGCATGGGTGATGAGAATATCAAGATAACGTCCGTATTTCAAGCGGTTTGCTAAAAGTTTAGGTACGAGCTTTGCGATCCTGTGTCGCATCTGGGCCTCGGTGTACTGGCTATCCCCGTCGTTGTATCTCATGGAGCCGCCCAGACCCGCTATCAGAAGTCCGGTCCTCTTGTCCCTGACGCATTTCCCGTCCACCAGAAAACCGTAGAACGGGGTCTCCAGGTCATTCTTGAAGGGGGCGTATCTCTGGGAGTCACTGTCCATCTCCATCCTGAACGTCTTCAGGTTGTGGTTGCCGTAGACATAGTAGACGTCGCGCTTCAGCATGGTGGACAGATAGTCATGTGTCTCCACCGGCATGTCGCCGCACGAGAACACTATGTCTGTCCCCTTGTATATCTCGGCCACGTTCTGAGAGTAGGCCAGGCTTCTGGTTGTGTCGGATACGCAGAGCAGTTTCATGGATATAAGGTACTCCTATGACGGCCTTTTTTCAATTGCCGCGCCATGCGGTTTTCCACTATGATGCTAATCAGACCGGTAGGCGGGAGGTTCCACATGGCAGAGACCAGAATCACAGTACAGCAGTTCCAGGATGTCCTTCATGACAAGCTTGTCAAACATGGCGCATCGGAGGATGAGGCCAGGAAGGTCTCTGAGATATTCGCCCTTAACGCGGCTGATGGAGTGATATCCCATAGTGTTCTGAGGGTGAAGAGAATGATGGGCCACTACGACTGTGGGACCATCGTTCCGGGAAACAGACCCGTCCTTGTCTCCGGAAAGGGCGCAGTGGAGCGCTACGATGCCAACAGGTGTGTGGGTGTCATAGCCGCATCCATGTGCATGGACCGCGCCTGCGAGATCGCGAAGGATTTCGGAATAGGCATGGTGGCCCTGAGGAACGCCAACCACTGGATGCGCGGAGGCTACTACGGCTGGCTTGCGGCCGACAGGGGACTTGTGGGCATCTGCTGGACCAACACAAGGCTGAACATGCCCAGTTGGGGAAGCCTTGAGTGCAACATAGGGAACAACCCCTTCGTCATGGCTGTGCCCGGCACCGACGGCCACCATTTCGTGCTGGACAGCGCAATGGCCCAGTTCTCCAACGGCAAGCTGGAGGTCACACGCAGGGCAGGCAAGGAGCTTCCGGTTGCAGGAGGCTATGACGAGAACGGCAGGCTGACAACGAACCCCGGTGCGATAGAGAAGACCAGACGAGCACTGCCGATGGGTTTCTGGAAAGGCTCCAGCATGTCCATCCTGCTTGACGCTGCCGCAGCCCTTCTTGCGGACGGAACGGATTCCGCGGGGATTGAGAGGTACATGCAGGCCAACAATGTGGATGAGTGCGACCTCTGCCAGGTGTTCATAGCCATAGACCCGGAGGTGCTGGGTGAGAACGGCTTCGCCGAGGTCGAGAGGTCAATAAAGGCCAGCGTGCACGATGCCAAGCCTGTGGTCGAAGGCGTCCCGAGCAGGTACCCGGGGGAACGTGTGCTGAAGGACAGGGCCAAGGCCATGGCAGAGGGCATCATGGTCTCCACAGATGCCTGGGATGACATTCAAGCACTTTGAGCAGAAAGATTTAGAAATATTTAAATATTCTCTGCAAAACAGATGATGTTTTTGTTCTTTTTCGATATTATAGTCTCGGTAGGCAAGCGGGTTTCACCCTGAATCCCTGTTTGCATTACGTTATAAGGAGAATCACATGGCAGTCGATTTGAAAGCTTATGGTATCACAGGCACGAAGGAGATCGTTTACAATCCTTCCTACGACTTCCTCTTCAAGGAAGAGATGAATCCGGCCCTCGAGGGCTATGACAAGGGTCAGCTCACAGAGCTCGATGCAGTCAACGTCATGACCGGCATCTACACCGGCCGCTCACCAAAGGACAAGTTCATTGTTGTCGATGAGAATTCCAAGGACACAGTCTGGTGGACTACAGACGGTTACAAGAACGACAACCATCCTGCTTCAGAGGAGACTTGGAAGGCAGTCAAGAAGATCGCCATTGATCAGCTCTCCAACAAGAGACTCTTCGTCGTGGATGCATTCTGCGGTGCAAACAAGGACACCAGAATGGCTATCCGCTTCATCATGGAGGTCGCATGGCAGGCTCACTTCGTCAGGAACATGTTCATCAAGCCGACCGCAGAGGAGCAGGAGAACTTCAAGCCTGACTTCATCGTCTACACAGCCTCAAAGGCAAAGGTCGAGAACTACAAGGAGCTTGGCCTCAACTCAGAGACAGCAGTCGTCTTCAACATCACAAGCCGCGAGCAGGTCATCCTGAACACATGGTACGGCGGAGAGATGAAGAAGGGTATGTT
>JAFVFA010000154.1 GCA_017475725.1 Spirochaetales bacterium | reverse complement strand
GACAACTTCGGGAAACAGCGCCGCTTTCCGTGGCGCTGTTTCCGTAACCTTGATAAGAAACAAACCAAGGAGGAAGGATGCATCGTTATGTGATAAAGAGAATCCTTCTGCTGATTCCCGTCATAATCGGCGTTTCGTTCATGATCTACTTCATCATGGACCTTGCCCCCGGAAGCATCATAACCCAGCTTGTAGGTGAGGATGCCACGGAGGAGCAGATTGCTGCACTTGAACACGAGTACGGATATGACCGCTCTGTGTTCTATAGATACGGAAAGTACATGCTCGGGCTTCTGCATGGGGACCTGGGCACTTCATATATAACCAAGAAGCCTGTTTGGGACATGTACATCTCCAAACTGCCGAACACCTTCTGGCTTGCCGTAGGGGCCAGCGTGGTTGCCATAGGACTGAGCATTCCGCTTGGGATAGTCTCCGCCGTCAAGAGCGGGTCCCTTATGGACAACTCCTGCATGGTGCTGGCGCTTCTGGGGCTCTCCATGCCGAACTTCTGGCTCGGGCTTCTGCTGATCATCGAGTTCTCTCTGAACCTTGGCTGGTTCCCGTCAGGAGGTTTCCGCGGTTTCAGCTCGGTGATACTTCCGGCCATCACAATCGGAACCGGACACATGGCGGTCATGACCAGGACCACAAGGTCATCGATGATCGATGTCATAAGGCAGGACTATCTGAGAACCGCCAGGGCAAAGGGTGTCAGCGAGTACAAGGTCATAACGAAGCATGCCTTCAGAAACGCGTTCATACCTATTCTGACCATCATCGGCGGTCAGCTGTGCGCGGGAATCGGAGGTGCCGCCCTGACGGAGACCGTCTTCTCCTGGCCTGGGGTCGGAAGACTGATAATCGACTATGTGCATCAGCGTGACGTCCCTGTGGTCACCGGTGCAATAATCATGACAACCATTATCACCGGCGTAATCCATCTGCTTGTGGACCTTCTGTATGCGGTTGTGGATCCGAGAATCAAGTCCAAGTACAGCCGCAAGGGTGCGAAGAGAGTGAGAATCAGGAAGGAGGCGGCATGATGGCAAAGCAGACACTTGTCTCCAGACAGTACAGAAAGAGAAGCAAGGCCGGTGAGGTCTGGCACAGGCTCAAGAAAAACAAAGGTGCAATGGCCGGCCTTGCCATCATAGTCATCCTTGCACTTGTCGCCATATTCGCGAACGTCCTTGTCGACTATGACACTCAGGTCATCGGAATGACACTGAAGGACAGGCTCCAGCATCCGAGCAGACAGCACATCATGGGAACTGACGACCTTGGCCGCGACATATTCGCAAGGCTCATATACGGTTCCAGATTCAGTCTCTCCGTTGGTGTCGTGGCGGTTGCCATAGCTGTTGTGGCCGGAGTCATCCTGGGAGCCTTCGCCGGGTACTACACCGGTGGGATAGTTGAGGACATAATCATGAGGTTCACGGACATCTTCGCAGCTGTCCCGAACCTTCTGATGGCAATAGTCATAGTTGCGGCGCTTGGTGCGAACACTGTGAACCTGATGATCTCCGTAGGGGTCACTTCAATCCCACAGTTCGTCAGGACCACAAGGGCCGCGGTCCTGACCGTCACGGGACAGGAGTACATAGAGAGCGCCAGGGCAATAGGCGAGAGTGAGACCAAGATCATCTTCAAGCACATACTGCCGAACTGCCTTAGCCCCATAATCGTCCGTGTGACCCTGAGAGTCTCGTCCGCGATCATATCCGCAAGCTCGCTGAGCGTCCTCGGACTCGGTGTCCCTGCTCCGAACCCGGAGTGGGGCTCGATGCTCTCAAGCGGAAGGGCATACCTCAGAGGCTACAGCTACATGACGCTGTTCCCGGGCCTTGCGATAATGATCACAGTCCTTGCGTTCAACATGGTCGGCGACGGCCTGCGTGATGCAATGGACCCGAAGCTCAAGAAATGAGGAGGTGGAAGATGGACGAAGAGAAAAGACTTCTGGTCGTTGACCATCTCACAGTCAACTATGAACTTGAGGACGAGACCGTAGAGGCTGTCCGTGATGTGAGCTTCTCCCTGGACAAGGGGAAGACCTTGGGCCTTGTAGGTGAGACCGGTGCCGGAAAGACAACGACCGCATTGGCCATCCTGAACCTCATCCCCGATCCGCCTGGGGTGATCAAGAACGGTACGGTGGAGCTTGAGGGGCAGAACGTTCTGGAGAAGGGCGCAAAGGACATGTCCCACATAAGGGGAAAGGATGTCTCCATGATATTCCAGGACCCGATGACAAGCCTGAATCCGGTCTTCACTGTGGGGGACCAGATCGCCGAGTCCATAATGATCCATGAGAAGGTGGACAAGAAGGAGGCCTTCGAGAAGGCCAAACGCATGCTTGAGGTCGTAGGAATCCCCGGTGAGAGAGCCTACGAGTATCCGCACCAGTTCTCCGGCGGAATGAAGCAGCGTGTAGTCATTGCCATAGCATTGGCCTGCAATCCCCAGCTTCTGATAGCCGATGAGCCTACAACGGCTCTGGATGTGACCATCCAGGCACAGGTCCTTGACCTGATGAGGAACCTCAAGAGGAAGTATGGAATGGCCATGATCCTGATAACCCATGATCTTGGAATCATCGCCGAGACCTGTGACGACGTAGCTGTCATGTACGCAGGCCAGATAATAGAGCGCGGAACACTTGAGGAGATCTTCAACCATGCAAGGCATCCATACACGGAAGGCCTCTTCAACAGCCTGCCCAACATAGCTGACAGGAAGGAGCGCCTTAAGCCCATCCCGGGTCTGATGCCCGATCCGACCAAGCTGCCCAAGGGCTGCGCTTTTGCGCCCAGATGCCCGTATGCAAGGCCTGACTGCATAGACGTGATGCCCGAGGAGATCCATTTCGGAGGCACCCATTACTGCAGATGCAGCGCCTACAGGGAAGAGGGATTCCACATTGAAAGGGAGGACATCGAGGTATGAGCGACATCCTTTTAGAGGTCAGAAACCTGAAAAAGTACTTCAAAACATCCAGAGGAGCCCTTCATGCGGTAGACGATGTCTCATTTACCATTGAACGTGGTAAGACTTTGGGTATTGTAGGCGAATCAGGCTGTGGAAAGTCCACGACCGGACGCTGCATCATGCGCCTTATCGAACCCACGTCGGGTCAGGTCATCTTCGACGGCAAGGACCTTTCCAAGCTCAGCGCCAGACAGATGAGGAAGGAGCGCAAGGACATCCAGATCATCTTCCAGGACCCGTTCTCGTCACTTGACCCAAGGCAGACGGTGCTGCAGGCGATTGCCGAGCCCATCATCCAGAACAAGCTGATCAAGGGCACTGCCGCCATAGAGAAGCGCGTTCTTGAGCTCATGGAGACCGTAGGTCTTGCGGAGAGGCTCATCAACTCCTATCCGCATGAGCTCGACGGTGGAAGAAGGCAGAGAATCGGGATTGCGCGCGCATTGAGCGTGGAGCCCAAGCTTATCATCTGCGATGAGCCTGTCTCGGCACTGGATGTCTCGATCCAGGCCCAGATCCTGAATCTGCTGGAGGACCTCCAGGACAAGCTGGGATTGACCTACATCTTCATCACACATGATCTGAGCGTCGTGAACCACTTCTCGGATGATATAGCCGTCATGTACCTGGGCAAGATGGTTGAGAAGGCCCCCGCAGAGGAGCTCTTCGCAAATCCGATGCATCCGTACACAAAGGCGCTTCTGTCCGCGATACCTGTGCCTGATCTGAGGTACAAGCAGGAGAGGATCCTGCTGAAGGGTGAGATCACATCTCCGGTTAACCTTCCGGACCAGTGCAGATTCAAGAAGAGATGCTACATGCCTTGCGAGAAGTGCGACGGTTGCGAACCCAAGCTTGTGGAGGTGAGGCCAAACCACTTCGTTTCCTGCCATCTGTTCGATGGGCAACAGAATTGAGTTGATTGTTAGAGGACTATAGATGAGTGAAAAGATAAGAATCAGATGGCTTACAAACGCCAGCTTTGAGATCCAGGGCTGCGGACAGGTGATCCTGACGGATCCGTGTCTGAAACAGACGACCTTCAAGGGATTTGATGCGGATTCGTTCGACAAGGTCGACCACGTGCTGGTCTCACATCTCCATTGGGACCACATAACGGAACTGCCTGACATCTACGCAAAGTTCCATCCCTGCATCTTCACCGGTGTCATGGGCTCCGACATCCTTGCCACATGGCTGGACTGCAACACATCCTTCATATACCCCATGTACCCCGACCAGGAGCTTGACATGGATCCTGTGAAGTTCAAGATGCTCTACAACAGGCACGCAAATGTGGACAAGAGCAAGAGCCAGCAGGCCGGAAAGTGCAATACCTACCCGTTCATGAAGGACTATCCGGGCATGGATGCCCTCCAGAGCATCGGCGGCATGGAGATGTGCTCCTACCTGATGACATTCCGGAACGGTTTCAAGGTCCTGTTCTGGGGCGGTGACATATCATACAGCCAGATATCCCACCTGCGCGGACTCAAGCCCGATGTGGCCTTCATACAGTATTCCAAGCAGGGAGCCGATGCCTTCACGGAGCTGGCCAACGCAATCCAGCCTGGTGTCGCCATCCCGCACCACACGGATCTGAAGAATGCACTGCACAGCGAGATTGTGGAGAAGAAGATCGCCTTGCTCAAGCAGACATACAAGGGGAATCTGATCTGTCCGGAGAACGGACAGTGGATGGAGTTCGACGTCAGATGAACAAGGAGTTCGCCATGAAGAGGATTCTTGAAGTTGCAGCAATCATCATTGCTGCCTTGCTCATGTTTACTTCCTGTGCCTCCACTGGAGGTGCCATGCCGAAGAACACAGGGATGGATATTCTTTTCATAGGCAACAGCTTCACATACGGGAACAATCTCCCGTGGCTTTTCTCCAACATCTGCGAGAGCACAGGCTACAGGAATGTGAATGTCGATTCCGTCATGGTGGGGTCCTACACCCTTGAGATGTTCTGCGACCCGGAGAACAAGTACTGCCAGGAGATCGACAGGAAGTTCGCCGAGAACAGTCTG
>JAFVFA010000153.1 GCA_017475725.1 Spirochaetales bacterium | reverse complement strand
GGAACGTCAGTCTGTTCATGGTATTTGCTGCGGAACTTATTGATGGAGGATAATGTGTAGTTCTTTCCGGATTTGACCTCTATCGGAGAGATGTTATGACGATTCGTCACCTTCGATTTTGAAATCAGAAAGTCGATCTCCATCCTGGAGTCTTTGTCTTTTCGATTCGAGTTCGTATAGAAATAAAGGCTTCTGCCCTTTGCAACAAGCATCTGTGCAACAACATTCTCGAAAAGCATGCCCTCGTTGACCTCAAGCTTTCCGAAAAGCAACTTTCTGTAGACTTCCTCTGCTACAATACCGTTCTCATCGAAGGCATGACTGATCAGAAGTCCAGTATCGCCCATGTACATCTTGAAAGCGGTATTGTCCCTGTTCAGTTTCAATCCGATGTTCGGTTCCGTTGCGTTGAAGCAAATGTTCGCAATCATCGAATCCTGAAGCCACAGAAAGGCACTTTCATAATCCCTGAATCTCACCCCCTTGCCAATGGACGACAGAGAGAACTTCTTCTCGTGTCTGGAAAGTTGGGAAGGAATATCATCGAAGAGGCTCTCAACCTTCTGCGCAAAGCCGTTCGAGTGCTTTTGGATATCCTCTCTATACAAATCGAGGATATCTCTCTTGATTCTGTCCACAGATTCAAAATCCCCTGTTCGTATATATTCATCAACAGCCTGAGGCATGCCTCCTACTATCACATATTCCCTGAAAAGCGTAATGGCCTTTCTATGAAGTGCCTGTCCTAGAGGCCTCCTCTTATCAAAGGCATCCTTGATGACGGGGATGATCAGATCCTCTCCCTTGGCAAGGAGGAATTCCTCAAAATCCATCGGGAACATCTTCAGATGACGCTCCTCCGAGGGGATGACGATGTCTTTTACGTTCTTCTTTATGGACATCAAAGAGCCGGTCTCGATGTAGTCGTATCTACCATCAGCCACAAGGAACTTTATTGCTGCCCTGGCACGCGGACAGAGCTGAACCTCATCGAATACAATAAGAGATTCCCGCTTATGGAGTTTCACATTGTATGCTGCAGAAAGGTACATGAACAGACTGTCGAGGTCGTCCAAGTTGCCGTCAAACAGTGCCCTGATTTCACTGCCGGCTTTGTTGAAATCAACAACTATGTACGATTTGTAGTTCTTTCTTGCAAAATCCTCGACAATATAGCTTTTGCCTACGCGTCTGGCACCATCTATCAACAATGCTGTCCGGCCACGGCTTGTTGCCTTCCAATCACTCAGCTTTTCCTCGATCTTACGCTTCATATCCTGCAAAATGCTCCAAATCAAGGAAATTGTAAGACAGATTTCGCACCAAATCAAGATTTTTAAAACCCAAAACCTACACCAAATCAAGATTTTTGGCATTGGTAAGCCGTCATTACAAAGGTGGAGCCACCTGGTCAGGGTGGCTCCGGTAATTTGTAAGGAGAATTTACTTAATGGAATATCTTCATGCGTTCACATCACTTAGGACATCCTTGATTGGAGCAAGGACCTTCTTGTCGTAGCAGGAGAAGACGGAATCGACCTCTTCCTTGGAAAGCTTCCTGGTGAAGGCGCTCACTATGGGCACAATCACCATTCCACCCAACATTGCGAAGGCTCCGCAGTTGATCGGGCTCTGCAGCACAGCCGGGAAGCTAGATTTGAAGAGCATGTTGGCAAGCATCAGGGCAGAACCCCAGATGAAGCAGGCTATGCAGGATGCCTTGGTCGTCTTTCTCCAGTACAGGCTATAGAGGAACGGAGCCAGGAAGGATCCGGCAAGGGCTCCCCAGGACAGGCCCATGAGCTGCGCTATGAAGGTCACGTTCTTCTTGTACTGGATTATCGCTATCACGGCGGAGATCAGGATGAACACGGCGATGAAGATCCTGATGATGGGCAGGTTCTTCCTCTCCTCCTTCCGGTTGCCCAGGAAGACAGGGTCGATGAAGTCCAGCGTAAGCGTGGAGCTGGAAGCCAGTACCAGTGATGACAGCGTGGACATGGAGGCCGAGAGCACCAGAACAAGGGCGACTCCGAAGACCACCGGGGACAGGTTGGAGAGCATGGCCGGGATGATTGCATCGTAGCCTTCTGCGGCGACATTGACATTGAACAGCCTTCCGAATCCGCCAAGGAAGTAGCACCCTCCTGCGACGACTATGGCGAAGACCGTGGAGATGACTGTTCCCTTGTGGATGTCATTCTCGCTCTTGATGGCGTAGAACTTCTGCACCATCTGCGGAAGCCCCCAGGTTCCCAGAGAGGTCAGTATCACAACACAGAGCAAGCTGAACGGATCAGGTCCGAAGAAGGATGCGAAGATGCCCGGCGTAGTGGACACAGAGGCGTCGCTGACGGCGGCCAGAGCGTTCAGGGAGCCTATGAAGCCTCCGTTTATCTTCAGTACCGATGCGATTATGGCCACAATCCCACCCAGCATTATCAGGCCCTGGATGAAGTCGTTGACCGCTGTGGCCATGTAGCCTCCGGCAATGACGTAGACTGCAGTGAGCGCTGCCATGACTATGATGCAGACTGTGTAGTCGACGTTGAAGCCCATTCCGAACAGTCGGCTGAGACCGTTGTAGAGCGATGCCGTATATGGGATCAGGAAGACGAATATTATTATGGATGATATAAGTTTAAGTGATTTGCTGTTGAATCTGGCCTCGAAGAACTGCGGCATTGTGGCAGACTTCAGGTGCTGGGTCATGATTCTTGTCCTTCTGCCCAGTATGGACCAGGCCAGAAGGGAGCCTATGAAGGCGTTCCCAAGTCCGACCCATGTGGAGGCGATTCCGAACTTCCAACCGAACTGGCCGGCATAGCCGACGAAAATGACAGCAGAGAAGTAGCTTGTTCCATAGGCGAATGCCGAGAGCCATGGACCTACATTGCGTCCGCCCAGCACGAAGCCGTGGACATCCCTGGCCTGTTTGCGGCAGATCAGTCCGACACCGACCATGATTCCGAAGAAAACAACAAGAAGCAGAATCTTGATGATCATAGAAAACCTCCAAGTCACTTTGGAATACAATGAAACATGTTAAAAGGTCAATTGTTTTTGTTGCGTTTTTTAACATAGTGTTATCATAATAACAACTAAACGCAAAATTAAACTTAACTGCCCTTTCTTCCTTTTAAAATTGTCGATTATGGATTTGCGCTTGCCATGAACACTGTGGCGCCGTCTGCATCAACATCCAGACTTGTGACCTGGCTTCCCACAATGCAGCACTGACCCTTGGCAAGGGTGTAGTCCCCGTTCAGTACCGCCTGCCCCTCAGTGCATATCAGGATCCTTGGACCGCCTATGGTGTTGGTGTATCTGCCGGAGGCCATGACCGTGAGGGTGAAGCCGCCCTCGCACACGAAATGAGTACCTCCCTGGTCCGAGACGCTCTCCATGGGCTTTGCATCGTAGCTCTCTGCGTACATGACCTTCTCAAGCTCGTCCACGTCCATGTGCTTTCTGGTGAGCCCTGCCCTCAGCACGTTGTCCGAGTTGTTCATGAGCTCCACACCGTTTCCGCTTATGTAGGCATGAAGGACCCTGGGCTTCAGGTAGATGGCCTGCCCAGGCTCAAGGTCAACAATGTTCAGCATGAGCGGCATGAACACGCCAGGATCCCCGAAGTACCTGTCTCCCAGCTCCTTGACCAGGGAGCGAATCGGCTCCGCAAGCTCTTCACTGTTTTTCAGAAGCTCCGCCTCACCGAAGGCCAAAGCGTCGCTGTCCAGCCTGTATATGGTGTCAAAGACTTCCTTTATTGTGCCGAATTCGGCAAGATGATCTGAATAAAGGTTTGGGACAGCCTTTTTGAGAAGTTCCACAATGTCTTCGAATCTTCTGAATCCGCACATGGCCCTGACAGGTGTCAGTGCGTACAGCATCTCGGCCTTGGGATTGGAATCCTGGTAGTTCCAGTCCTTTCTGTCAACCGTGCCGTGCTTGTCAGACTCGGCTTCATAGCCTGCCCTTGCCTGCTCAGCGTCAGGATGGCACTGTATGCTCAGAGTCTGCGCAATGGCCAGGATCTTGAAAAGGAACGGGAAGCTGTCAGCGTTCTCAAGCCCTGCGAACGATCCGTTCACATCAAGGAAGTCACTGAGTCTCTCCCCCGTCCCCTCCAATGTGGCGCTGCCCTGTCTGTGGGCACCCATCCAGAGCTCGGCCCTGGGACCATCATGCTCAAGTCCCAGAAGATCCGCTATGAAGGCGTCGTTGCCCCATGCATAGTCCTTGATTACAGGTCTGATTCCGATTATTCCGTTCATATGTGGTACGCGATTCCGGAGGTTTCGCTCTGGAAGACATAGGTCAGGGTTATGGATGCGAACACTATCTTCCAGAAATAGGACAGGAACAGGAAGAAGAACATCAAAGTCGCCAGAGATCCGTATATCACGGAGTATTTGACCGATTTCTGGACCACGAACTGGAAGATGAAAAGCAGTCCCACAACACCCACTGACCCGAAGACGGAGCCCACAAGGGCTGATTTGAAGCGTACCTGGACGTTCGGGACGAACAGGTTCACAAGCAGCATCAGACCAAAGACCATGCCATACGGGACCACTCTGTTGATCAGCTTCTGCACCTTGCTCAGGGCATCTATGCCCCTGATCTCAAGGGAAAGCGAGTTGAAGCGCACTGTGGTGTAGACCATGACCACGATTGACAGGATGGCCACAGCTATTATCCCCACGTACTTTACGTACCTGAGGACGGGATTCCCCTGCTTGTTGGCATGGAAGATCTTGTTCACGCAGGTGAACAGCTTGTCTATGAGCAGTATGAAGGTCACACTGAACGACAATATGCTTATTATGCCGGTTCCCATGGCGTTCTGGGTGAACACGCGCAGGTAGCCCACCAGGTTCGCTCCGGTATCCGAGCCGAAGGTCTGGACCACCCAGTCCTCTATGAGGGCCATGAAGGGATCCAGCACCCCGAAGACGTTCAGCACTGTGTAGATGACGGCAAGGCATGGCACCACCGCTATAAGCGTGGAGTAGACCATGCCGTTTGCCAACATGCTGGCAGAGCTTTCGGAGAACTGCTCACCGAAGCTCTTGCCAAGCTTCACAAGGCTGAGAGAATGTTTGTTATTTTCTTTGGACAGCATCCTTTAATCGATATGGTTCTCAAGCCACTTGGCCAGAATGCCATATATCTCCTTCTTGTTGGTTTCGTTCAGAAGCTCATGACGGGCTCCCGGAACAAGCTCAAGGGAGACATCAGCGATTCCAGCGCTGGTGTAGAGGTTGTAGACCTTCCTGACACCCTTGCCGAGGTCACCGACAGGATCCATGTCACCGCTGATTATGAGAAGCGGAAGGTCCTTCGGAAGGGTCTCGGCGTTGGCCTTGCTGTTCGCGAACTCCACACCTGTCAGCAGGTCATAGAAGAAGCCGTTTGTGCAGAGGAAACCGCACTTGTCGTCCTTGACGTACTTCTCGACTTCCTTCGCATCACGTGACAGCCAGTCGAAATCGGTCATTGCAGGCTCGAAGGGCTTGTTGTAGGCACCGAATGAGAGCTTGTTCATCAAGACTCCCGGCGACTTGGAACCGTTCTTGCGTATCTCCCTCTTACACAATAACTTACCAATCTTTCCAACTACTCCCTTGCTGCAACCTGTACCCATGATGATCACACCTGAATAGAAATCAGGATGCTTGACCATCACCGTTCTGGCCATGAAACTCCCCATGCTGTGTCCCATGAGGAAGGTTGTATTCACGCTGTACTGTGAAGTGATGAAGTTGGCTATCTCGAAAGCGTCCTCTGAAACCCTGTTCCATCCGTCGCTCTCAGCAAACCAACCCAGATCATCCTCTGTTGCTGATGCTCCATGTCCTCTATGATCTGCGGCGAAGACCGCGATACCCAATTTATTTAAATATTCCGCAAATCTGGCGTAACGGTCAGAATACTCGGCCATGCCGTGGAGGATCTGCAGAAAAGCTTTGATTTCCGTATTAGGAGAAGGCAACCAGAGGTTATAGGCCAATTTATGACCATCTGAACAGACGAAATAATTATCCGCCATAGCTATAACCCCCAATGAAATCCAGAAGGTGTCTTCCGGAAAAACGAATCTATATTAAAAACCTATACAGGTTGACTATCATAATCATACTATGATTGAAATTCCATTTACAAGCAGGGATTGAAAATAAATACTAAATAAATGGCTGAAAAAACAAGCCTGCCGCCGAAATGACCT
>JAFVFA010000152.1 GCA_017475725.1 Spirochaetales bacterium | reverse complement strand
CTGAATCTCCACAGCCCTGAAAGAGAAGGACCCTTCATTTCTCTTGCATCTGATACACGTCATAAACACCTAGCCAAATTCAGATCACCTTGCCGGGATTCAGTATGCCTTTGGGGTCAAAGACCTTCTTTATGCCCCTCATTATCTCTATCTGCCTCTCACCGAGCAGGTCCACAAGGTACTCCCTCTTGTCCAGGCCTATGCCGTGCTCACCGCTCACCAGACCGCCCATCTCGTTCGCTCTGTTGTACATCTTCAGGAACGCCAGGTCCTTGCGCCTCTCCCACTCCGACTGCTCAAGGCCGTCACGGCAGAGATAGATGTGCAGATTCCCATCTCCGGCATGGCCGAAGCTAGGTATCCTTAGGCCCACTTCCGATGCGATCTCATGGGTGTAGAGGATGAAATCAGCCACCATGCTTCTGGGCACGACCACGTCACACTCATCCATCTGGTCCGTGGAGCCCTTGATGGCCTCCAGGAACGCCCCTCTCGCAGACCAGACCGATGCGGAACGCTCCTCGGTGTCTATCATGAAGACATCCAAGGCATCATTCTCCAGACAAAGGTCCGCTATTATCTCCATGTCGTGCATCACACCTTCCCTGGTGTTGCCGTCGAATGTCAGCAGCAGGTAGGCATCGGACGCATGGGTCGGGAACTTCTTGCCCAGGTACTCCTCCGCAAAGAGGATGACATCCTGGCTCATGTACTCCGTTGCAACCGGGGTCACCTGCGCCCTTATGATCTTTGGCACGGCCCTGATGGCGTCACCCATGCTTCTGAACGGGACCAGAATGCTTATTGCGAACTCCGGTTTGGGAATTATCTTGAGGGTTGCCTCGGTCACGATACCCAGAGTCCCCTCACTTCCGATGATCAGGTCCTTGAGGTCGTATCCGCTGGAGTTCTTGACGACTTTCCTGCCGAACTGCATGACCTCTCCTGTAGGGAGAACAACCGTCATGGCGCGGACGGCATCCCTTGTCACCCCGTATTTCATGGCCCTCATGCCACCGGCATTCGTCGAGATGTTGCCTCCGATGGTGGCGCTCTTCTCGCCGGGGTCCGGGCAATACTGGTAGCCATGGTCCAAACAGTATGCAGCAAGCTCCATGAGAAGCACCCCGCACTGCACCGTCACCGTCAGGTTGTCCTCATCGAGCTCAAGGATGCTCTTCATCTGGGAGGTGTCAAGCATTATGCCACCGTGTATGGCGACCGCACCGCCCACAAGGCCTGTGCCTGAGCCTCTGACCACGACAGGGACCTCCCTTTCATATGCGAACCTCATCACATCGGAGACCTCCTGCGTGGAGAGGACCTTCACAAGGACCTCGGGCACGCCAAAGGCGGTTCCAAGCTCATCGTGGTAGTAGTCCTCGTTTATGGTCTTGCCGTCCAGGACCCTGCCGGGAAGCATTGCCTCAAGGCTCTTCACATCTTCTTTCGTCAGTTTGTTGAACATCCTCAGGCCTCCTTGCGAATCCTCTTGATCAGAAGCGGTACAATCTCGTACAGATCACCGACGAACCCATAGTTCGCGACATCGAATATGGGAGCATCCGGATCGCTGTTTATGGCTATTATCAGTTCGCTCCCCTTCATTCCGGCAACGGTCTGCACCGCACCTGAGACCCCTATGCAGACAAGGAGCTTCGGTTTGACAGTTCGCCCGGAAAGGCCTATCTGATGCTTGGCATCGAACCAATTGTTCTCCACAAGAGGTCTGGTGCATGCCATTCTCGCCCCCAGGAGGTCCGCCAGCTCCCGGACCATGTCCAGATCCGCCTTGCTCTTGATCCCTCTGCCGCACTGGACGATCACATCCGCCTCTGAGATGTCCACATCCTCAGGCTTGAGCTCGATGTCCAATATCTCGGCATTGGATCTCAGCATCTCGGGGGAGACCTCCATAATCGTGGGCTCCCTGTCCGAATCCACCCTCTCAGGCTTCGAGAATATCTTGTACCTTACGGTGCAGAACTGAGGTCTGTGGTTGGGCGTCATGATCCTTGCCATGATGTTGCCGCCGAACGCAGGCCTTATCTGGACAAGGTCGGTGTCCTCCGTCATCTCAAGCGATGTGCAGTCCGCCGTCAGACCTGTCTTCAGCCTTGCGGCGACCCTGGGGGCTAGCGATCTTCCGACATTCGTCGCTCCCACAAGGATGGATGATGGCTTAAATTGCTGGATAAATGAGTAGAAAACATTGGTATAAGGCTCAATCAGGAAATCATTCAGTCCAGGATCATCATAGACGTAGACCTCATCCGCACCATAGCAGAAAAGCTCCTTGGCGGATTCCCCTATGTTGGAGCCTATCATCACGGACAGGACCTTCTGGCCATTGACCGCAGCCAGCTCCCTGGCTTTGCCCAGAAGCTCGAACGTGACGTTGTGGATCTTACCATGGAAGTGCTCGCAGAACACAAGAACCCCCTTCCACAGGTCCTTGTCGACCTTCGGGCTGCTCTCCTCCTCAAAGGTCACAGCCCCATCG
>JAFVFA010000151.1 GCA_017475725.1 Spirochaetales bacterium | reverse complement strand
GTCAAGGATGACTTCTACCAGCCGCAGCATCAGCTTGTCTGGGAGGCCATCACCGGCTTCAGGAACGAGAAGCCTTCGATCTCCATAGACATACTCTCGCTTACCCAGTACATGGCCCAGAAGGGGACCTTGGCCGAGGCAGGCGGAGCCGCCGCGATTGCGGAGCTCACAAACTCGGTCCCCAGCTCTACGAACGCCAGCTACTATGCGGAGATAATCAAGAACGCATCGCTCAAGCGCCAGCTTCTGGATCTCTCCATCAAGATAGGCGACAAGGCTTTCGACGAGTCCTCTAACGTGCGCCAGTCAATTGACGAGATTGACCAGAAGATAACCCAGCTGGGCACGAACGCCACCACCACAAACTACTTCGACGCAAGCAAGCTGATCACCGATGTGGTGGACAACGTCCATGACATCCAGGCCGGTAAGCAGACCGTAGGCGTCTCCTCGGGCTTCAGGATCATGGACAAGTACATCGGTGCCTTCAAGCCCTCGGACCTGATAATCATAGCCGCACGCCCTTCAGTAGGTAAGACTGCGTTCGCCCTATCAATAGCGGTCAACATGGCATTCGGTAACAACCCCACGCCGATAGGCTTCTTCTCCCTGGAGATGAGCGGAGCGTCCCTGATAGAGCGTGTTATCGCGAACAAGGGCCACATAAACCTTGCAAGCCTCAGAAACGGCAAGATAGACGATGACACGAACAACCGTCTGATGACAACCGCCGCAAATCTCTATGACAACGCCTCCAACCTGATGATCCAGGACACGCCGAACATCAAGCTGCTTGAGATATGCTCCCAGGCACGCAGGATGGTCCGTGACGATGGCGTGAAGGCCATATTCATTGACTACATAGGTCTTGTCACACTGGACAGCGCCCCGTCGACCATGCCCAGACATGAGCAGGTCGGGATCATATCCAGACAGCTCAAGCAGCTTGCGCGTGAGCTGCAGGTGCCCATCATCTGTCTCTGTCAGGTCAACAGAGAGGGTGGAAAGGACAGACCTCCCATGCTGGCCGACCTCAGGGACTCCGGTTCAATTGAGCAGGACGCCGACCTTGTCATACTTCTGGACGACCCGTCCAAGCGTCTGGACGAGAACGGAAAGATTGCACAGTACGAGGATGAGGAGGGTGATGACGACTCGTTCAGCTCCGTTAAGGCCAGACCTCTGAAGATAATAATCGCAAAGCAGAGAAACGGAAGCACAGGTGCATTCAACCTGAACTTCATCTCCGACTACGTCTCCTTCAAGGAGATCGACAGGTTCAATTGATTTCTTTATAACAAGTTATAATATTTCTCTTTCTGTTTTGCTCTTTGGCTCAGGTATCCTTTTGTCGGAAAAATGTCGGTTTGAATGTCGGTATACTTGCAATTTTGTCGGTTTGTGATAGCATTCAATCAGGAAATAGATTATGTCCAGCTTTGATAAGACCTTTGACATTGAGAAGATGCTCCATGTACGTGCCAAATACGGAGACATATCCTTCAGAATACTGAAGATATACTGCGTAGAACAGGGACTGCACTATGTTGACAACTCCTTTGAGGTGAACTTCAACCTGAGAAACGACTCAGGCAAATACAACTTGCTGGCAGAGCTTCTCTCTGACAGGAACAACGTCCCTATGATCTTCGTCAAATTCAGAGGGGATGACAAGGCATCGATCTCTGAAAGGAGCGATTACGGGAATGGATGCATCCTTGTTGCATATGAGAAGCTGAAGAACAGACTGATTGCGGAGAACATCTGCAGGACAGACACAAGTATGCGTCCCAGGAGGGATACCTATCTGTTTGACATGGACTGTGTCGATGAGGCGCTGATCAATGCCATCGTCCACAACGACTGGACCCAGACGGAGCCTCTGGTGTCTATGTTCAACGACAGGATAGAGATTCTGTCCCACGGAGGTCTACCCAAAGGTCTGACTAGGGAGGAGTTCTTCAGTGGAATAAGCAAACCCAGAAACACGACCCTGATGAGGATCTTCCTGAACATGGAGATCTCAGAGCATACAGGCCATGGAGTCCCGACAATAGTCAAGAAGTATGGTAAACAGGCTTTTGAGATCACGGACAACTACATCCGCTGCACAATACCGTTCAGTTTCTCCATGGTAGAGTCTGTCGGTGAGACTGTCGGTACATATGGATCAAATGTCGGTTATGATGTCGGATTGACCAAGACTGAGAAGGCTGTTCTGAAGCTTCTTGTGCAG
The DNA here is from genome assembly GCA_017475725.1 of Spirochaetales bacterium. Taxonomy (GTDB): domain Bacteria; phylum Spirochaetota; class Spirochaetia; order Sphaerochaetales; family Sphaerochaetaceae; genus UBA9732. The sequence goes on along the minus strand of JAFVFA010000151.1, from coordinate 3,989 downwards.
GACAGCAGAGAGACTGCAGAGAGCATCTCAACCAAGATCGATGTATCAAAGCGAACAGTCGAGAGGGCTCTTTCATCACTTCAGGACAAGAAATACATAGAAAGGGTGGGCTCCAGGCGTGATGGCTATTGGCTTGTGATACGTTGAACCATTCTAGAAGAATGACATTATCGCTCTGAAGACGAAGAACAGGGCTATCATGATGGTGCCCACTATCTGCATGTAGAGGTACATCTTCGGGTGGAAGGTGCGTCTTGTCACAAGCTCTGCAAGGCTGACCAGTATCAGACCTCCGTCCAGGGCGGGAATAGGCAGCAGGTTGGCCACTGCAAGGGAGATGCTCACGCTGGCAAGCAGGTAGAGCACTGTTCTCATGCCGCTGTTGAAGCCGTGGGCGAAGCCCATGGTTGTAAGCATTCCTATGCTCTGAGAGGCCGTGAAGGTGCCGTTTATGCTGTCGTTGGCCTCCTTGTTCCGGGCGAGCATCCCGAAGAAGGCGTTAACTGTTCCCTTTAGGATTGTGAAGCATTCGCGTCCTGAGACCCAAAGGGCCTTGAAGAAGTTCGTCCCCTTTATCTTCATCGTCTGCTGCCTGAGTGTGAAGTTGAGACCCTGTGTGGAGTTCTCGAACTCAAGGGTGAGGCTCTCATCGTTTCTCAGGACCGTCATGGTGATGAAGTCGCTGGTGTAGGCGGCCTCGATCAGGTCCATCATGTTGTTAACGCTCTTTCCGTTGATGCTGGTGATCTTGTCACCGGATCTGAGGCCTGCCTTCTTCTCTGGTGTGTCGTTGTTCACGTGGCCTACTATCGGCTCCTGGAAGGGCAGAAAGCCGTAGACGCCATCACGTGGATGAACGTAGAAGGTGCCGCGCTTGGTCTGGATCTTCACCGTCTCGGCCGTCTTGAACTGGGCCAGGGCCTGCTGCATCTCGGTGTAGTTGGAGACCTCTATGCCTTCGACAGCGACTATCGTGTCGCCTGTCATCATGCCGGCCTCAGAGGCTGCGGTGCTCTCAAGATTGTAGAGAGCAGGGTAGTAGTTCGAGAGTACGACCTTTGACGGGTAGGTGCCGATCAGTGTGGGCATGGTCATCAGAAGGGCGTAGCAGAGGAAGGCGAAGAGCATGTTGGCAATCGGGCCTGCAGCGTAGGCTATGATTCTCTTGATTGGTCCTACTGACCAGATTGAGCCGTCCTCCGCGCTCTCGATGTGCTTCTTGTGCTGGGTTATGGCGTTCTGGATGTCATCACCACCGCTCATCTTGCAGGCGCCGCCGAATGGGATTGCCGCGATGACGTACTGGGTGTCCTTTCGTCTCCATTTGATGATCGGAGGTCCGAAGCCGAAGCTAAGGCGCTCGACGTTTATCCCGCAGGCTCTGGCCGCAAAGGCGTGGCCGAGCTCATGGACCCAGATCATGACTCCGATTCCAAGCAGGCCTATCAGGAAAGAGACTATCCAGGACCAGGTGATTGTAATGCCGAATACAGTGAAGTTCATCCCAGAAGCTCCACAACCTTTCTCTGGACGTCCTCTATCTCCTCCAAAGAGGATGGGGCTTCGCTCCAGTCGTGGTCCAGGGCCTTCCTGACGACGTCGTGTATCTGGGTGTACTTTATACCGTGTTCTCTGAACGAGGCCACAGCGACCTCGTTTGCAGTGTTGTAGACGATGGGGTAGCTTCCCTCAAGGCGCACGCACTCGAAGGCATCGGGCACGAACGGGAACCTTATCGGGTCAAGTTTTCTGAATGTAAGGTCAAGGTTGGTGAAGTCCAGGGCCTTTCCGACCTGTCTCTCCACGCGTGGCCAGAGAAGGGCGCGCATGATGGGGAACACCATGTCCGGGGGTGACATCTGGGCGTAGACCTGGCCGCTTAAAGTCCTGACCATCGAGTGGACTACGCTCTGAGGATGGATGACGACCTCTATGTGGTCTGCATCGAAGCCGAAGAGGTAGTGAGCCTCAATGACCTCGAGGCCCTTGTTTGCAAGGGTGGATGAATCTATTGATATCTTGGGTCCCATCCTCCATGTGGGATGGTTTGCAGCGACCTCCGGCGTTATGTCATCAAGCTCCTCAAGCGGTCTGTTCCTGAAAGGTCCGCCGCTTGCTGTTATGACCAGCTTGTCGACGTTCTCCTTTCCGCTCTGGATCAGAAGCTCGTCTATGGCGCTGTGCTCGCTGTCCACAGGGATGATCCTGATCCCTTCCTTCTTTGCTTTCTGGAAAAGAAGGTTCCCACCAAGGACAACGGACTCCTTGTTGGCCAGGGCAAGGTCGCTCTTGGCCTCCATTGCAAGGAATGAGGCCTCAAGGCCCGGAGAACCGGCGATTCCATTCAGAACCATGTCGGAATGGACCCGGTTCAGCATCTCCTCAAGGGATCGCCAGATTCTGATGTCGCCGGTGTCCGTGGGCTCCGGCACATCGGGATCTGTGATGCAGAGGTTCCCGATTCCGTTCTCCACGCAGAGCTTCAGGGCATCGTCCACCCTGCTGTTGCATGAGGCAGCGTTGACGGTGACGCTGTCACGGAAATCCGAGATCCCGCGCAGTGCTGTGGTTCCGATGCTGCCTGTTATGCCAAGGATGGTGACGCTTCTCACTGGATGCCGCCTAGTATCATGCTGAAGATGATGAAGAACACAGGTGCGCTGGAGATGAGTGAGTCCATGCTGTCCAGTGCCCCGCCGCGGCCCGGGAAGATGTTTACGGAGTCCTTGACGCCTGCGGACCTCTTGAAGACGCTCTCTATCAGATCACCGACGTTCGCCGTGATGCTGATGGCGGCCCCAAGGAATATCTGGTATCCGATGCTGATGTGCGGGAGGTGGTCTCTGAAGATGGCGCAATAGCCGATTGCGAGGGCTATCGTGGTGAAGAAGCTGCCGACATAGCCTGCCACGCTCTTCTTGGGGCTGACCTTCACGATCCCCTTGTTGTTCCTGCCGAAGAGCCTTCCCCAGACATAGGCGAAGACATCGTTGCCGAAGGCTAGGACCAGATACAGGATGATGGCATAGCTTGTGACTCCTTCAAGGGCAAGGAACCTGAGGATGAAGGAGACGAAGTATCCGGGGTAGAGGACAAGTATCGAGTTCTTGGCTGACCTCTCCAGGGAGTCCTTGAAGTCATCCTTCTCTCCGAGCTTTATCTCAAGGCTGAAGGCCCAGAGAATCATGAGCACGAAGATCAGGTCTGGTATCTGCGCATTGAACCTGAACACTCCCTGAAGGTACTGTACCACAGGTATCAGGGCTGCAATGTATGCAAGGATTGTGCGCTTCCCGAACAGCAGCTTGCTCATCTCCAGGCTTCCCAGAAGCCCCACCACTATGGCAAGCAGGCTGAACAGGATGTAGTTGTAGTGAGGCACGAAGAATATCATCGAAAGCACAGCGGGAATGCCGATTCCCACTGTGATCAGTCTGTCTCTAAGATTCTTCTCCATCATTGTCTCCCCGTTCTGCCACAAGACCCCCGAATTTGCGAACACGCTTTGACAGGGCATCCAGGCAGGTCCTGAGCTGCTTCTCCCCCCAGTCAGGCCAAAGGTCGTCTATTGAGAGGAACTCGGCATAGGCGCTGTCCCAGAGCATGAAGTTGCTCAGACGCATCTCTCCTGCGCTCCTGGCTATGAGGTCTGGGGCAGGGATCTCCGGAAGGTCCAGGTTCATCTGTATGTCCTGGGCTGTTATGGCCTTTCCGGGATTGGCTGCGATGAAGCGGTTGCAGGCACGGGCTATCTCGTCCTGGCCGCCGTAGTTGACCGCAAGCACGACCGTGAGGTTCCTGCAGTCCCTGGTCTCCTCAACGGTCTTCAGTACACCGTCCCTGGCCTCCTTGGGAAGCTCGTCGATGTTGCCCCTGAAGAGGATCCTGATTCCGTTGTCCCTGTAGAACCTCATCTCCCCCGGGAGCTTCTTTGCCATCAGACCCATGAGGTAGTTGACCTCCTGGCTTGGGCGCTTCCAGTTCTCGGT
>JAFVFA010000150.1 GCA_017475725.1 Spirochaetales bacterium | reverse complement strand
TTATCTGCTCCTCGAATATGGACTTCAGCACAACAGCACCTGCCCCTGCCTCCTCGCATCTGACTAGGTTCTCGACTGAGGATGTCAACGGTCCCGATGCCACCACAATCGGGTTTCTGAGAGAGAGTCCCATATATGTTGTTCTGAGGTCTGCCATGATATCACGTCTCCTTTTCAGTGTGTTCCGGATAGTCATTATACCATATACGGGATTTTATTTGAACAGAAATGTCGGATGCATATTTATACATAATTGTAATCATCCTGCCGCTATGATAGTATAGTGCACATGATTGCGGATGCAAGAAACCGGAATATGGAGGACATCGTTATGGAAACTTCAAGACCAAGACTGACGGTCATAGGCACCGGCAACATGGGTGGTGCATTCACAGAGGCTCTCGCCAGGATGGAGAACATCGATCTCTGCATCTATGACAGCTATGGACCCTGCGCCGAAAAGCTTGCCCAGAACCACAGGAACATCAAAGTCCTCCCATCAATGGACCAGGCCAAGGGGTCACACATCGTGATAATCGCGGTGAAACCGCAGGTTCTCCCCTCAATCTACGCACAGCTGTCAGGTCTCAAGCCTGACTTCTTCATCTCGATAGCGGCAGGCGTGACACTTGAGAAGCTCATGGCGAACCTCAAGACCGACAAGGTTGTTCGATTCATGCCGAACATCGCCGCGAAGATCGGCTGCGCCGTCACCGCCATCGCCTGCTCACCCGCTGTCAGCGACAAGGAGAGACAGGAGGCCATTGATGTGGCTAAGTCAGTGGGCTCCGCATTCGAACTTGAGGAGAGCCTGTTCTCGGCTTTCATCGGAATCTCCGGAAGCGGGATAGCATACATGTTCGAGATGATGCATCAGATGGCAATGGGTGGAGTCAGAGAGGGAATCCCCTACCCCAAGGCTCTGTCAATCGTGGCGGACACAATGCTGAGCGCCGCCAACCTCCAGAAGGCAACCGGCAGGAACGCAGTAGAGCTGGAGACAATGGTCTGCTCCGCAAAGGGGACGACGATAGAGGGTGTCAAAGCCCTTACTGACGGAGGCTTCGGAGCAGCGGTGATCAATGCTGTATCCGCTGCAGCGAGCAAGTCATCCGAATTGGAGAAGAAGGCCTGAATGTCAAACAAACTGATAGATTCTTTCATTAAAGTCCGTTCTGCGGCATCTTTGCTCTCAGCAACTTCGGATAACGAGAGGAAGCTGGCGCTGAAGGGGATGGCAGATGCCATTATGTCTGCAAAGGCTGAGATATTCGCAGAGAACGCCAAGGACCTTGAAGCCGCCAAAGCCAACGGGACGCCCGATGCGGTCCTGCATAGGCTGGCCTTCTCCGAGGACAAGCTGTCATCGGTCACAAAGGGGATTCAGGAGCTCTGCCAGCTTCAGGACCCCATAGGAAGAACACGTGAGAAACGTGAGCTCGACCCTGGTTTCATACTTGAGAAGAGGACATTCCCCATAGGTGTGATAGGCATGATCTTCGAGGCCAGACCGGACGCACTTGTCCAGATAGCATCCCTTGCCCTGCGATCGGGGAACGGCATAATCCTCAAGGGAGGAAGAGAGGCCGCCAACACGAACAGGAAGCTTGTGGAGGTCATACAGAAGGCAACATCCGGTTTTTCTTTCGGGAAGGACTGGATCCTTGGGATAGAGAGCCACGAGGATGTGGATGCGCTGCTCAAGGCCGAAGGCTATGTGGACCTTCTGATTCCAAGAGGATCCAACGCCTTCGTCAGATATGTCATGGACAACACCCGCATCCCGGTGATAGGGCATGCCGATGGTCTCTGCACAACCTATGTGGATGAATATGCAGACCTTGAGAAGATCCTTCCGGCCTGTGTCGACGCCAAGATCCAGTATCCGGCAGCCTGCAATGCCACAGAGACCTTCCTGGTCCATGAGAAGATTGCAGAGACGTTTTTGCCTATGCTTGACAGGGCCCTGTCCGACAGGAACGTAATGATCCATGCGGAAAAGGCAATACTGCCTCTGATGCCACATGCCGTTGAGGCGACCGAGCAGGACTTCCATACAGAGTACCTTGCCCTTGAGTGTGCGGTCAGAACGGTTGCCTCCGTACAGGAGGCCGTGGAGCATATACAGAGCCATGGGTCCCACCACACAGATGCAATAATGACCCAGAACAAGAATAATGCCGATTATTTTGTATCAAAGGTCGATAGTGCGGACGTCTTTGTGAACTGTTCAACCAGATTTGCCGACGGCTTCAGGTTCGGTCTTGGAGCAGAGGTCGGGATTGCCACCTCCAAGCTCCACGCCAGAGGCCCTGTGGGTCTGGATGGGCTGATGACCACAAAGTGGATACTGACTGGAAACGGTGAGACCGTAGCAGAATACTCAGGTGCCAACGGGAAGCCATTCCACCACAAGGAGCTTCAGATATGAGAGACCTTGGCAGAATCAGGACCATAGTGGTCAAAGTCGGCACAAACCTCCTCTCTTCCGCGAACGGAGTCAACAAGGAGCGGATACAGGACATCGCGGATCAGGTATCAAGGCTCAGGGGTCTCGGTTACCAGGTGCTGCTTGTCTCTTCAGGCGCAATAGGAATGGGGGCCAAGGCCCTCAGGCACGACAACCCCGTCAAGCACATCCCGTTGAGACAGGCCTGTGCGGCTATAGGGAACCCACTGCTGATGACAGCCTACCAGGAGGCCTTCGCAAAGCACGGCCTTCTCTGCGGCCAGGTGCTGATCACAAGGAACGTTCTGAACAACAGGACGGGTTATGTGAACATGCGGGCCGCCGTGACGACGTTGCTCCAGCTTGGGGTCGTCCCGATCTTCAACGAGAACGATGTGGTCTCCACATCCGAGATCAACAATGTGTTCGGGGACAACGACAGGATGTCCGCCTACGTGGCGTCAAAGATAGATGCGGATCTGCTTGTTCTCATGACAGACATAGACGGCGTCTACACCGGCAATCCGAAGACAGATCCGAATGCCGAGCTTCTGCCGGAGATAAGCGAGATAACACCTGAGGTCTTTAACTATGCAAAGGGTGCCGGAAGCACATTCTCCACCGGAGGCATGAGGACCAAGCTGCTTGCGGCCCAGATAGCCCAGAAAGGCGGTTGCGGAACCCTGATTCTCTCAGGCTATGAGAAGGACTCACTTGTAAGGGCCCTCAGCGGTGAGGCCATAGGGACATATATCCTGCCTGAGACAAGACTGGCCCAGAGGCAGAGATGGATACTCAACACCTCAGCTTCAGGTTCCGTCACAGTGGACCAGGGAGCTGCGGACGCACTGACAATAGGTCACAAGTCCCTTCTGCCCTCCGGGATCAGAAACGTGCAGGGCGTGTTCAATGTGGGCGATGTCATAGAGGTCAGGACAATGGATGACCAGGTCATCATGAAGGCCGTCACCGGTTTCAACTCGTCAGACCTCCTGAGGGCAATGGGCCATACGACAAGGGACATCACCAAGATGCTCGGCGATGTCCCCAAGGTTGTCTTCAGACCTGAAGATTCCGTCTATATCAGCTGACTCTCCCTGCCCAGCCTTCTGACAAGATATGGTACAGCGGCCTCAAAGTCCACTCCGTAGGTGTTGTGGTCCTTGTGGCTGAGCGTCTTCTCAATGCACTTTACCACGTAGTCACCGGCAAGCGCATATGACTTCTCAAGTGACAGTCCCCTGACGAGGGCACCGGTCAGGACGCTTGCGAAGATGTCTCCCGTTCCATGGAAGCTTGTGCTCATCTTTCTGTGGAAGTACCACGAAATCCTTCCGGTTTCGGAATTGTAAGAAGCTATACCTATCTTGTTCCTGACTCCGATCAGAGTTTTCTGGTTCTTGTCGAACTGGATTCCCTTGAGTACGACCTCCTTCGCCCCAAGCTTTGCAAGCCTCTTCAGCAGGTCAACGATGTAATCCTCGTCATAGCCTGAACCGACATACGGGATGCCCAGCATGAAGCTTGCCTCCGTCAGGTTGGGCACAATTATGTCAGCCTTTGAGCAGAGCTTGGCCATTGCGAATGCGAACTCCTGGGTGAAACCCGGGTAGAGCTTTCCGTTGTCAGCCATGCACGGGTCTATCACGACCTTTGTCTCAGGACCTTTGAAGTCCCTGATCAGCTTTCCCACAAGGTCAAGCTGCTCGAATGACCCCAGATAGCCGGTGTAGATGGCATCGAACCTGAAGCCCTCATTCCTCCAATGGTCCATGATAGGCTGGATGTCCGACGTGAGGTCCCTGAAGGTGAACCCTTTGAACATTGTATGAGTCGAAAGGACGGCCGTAGGAACAATCGCCGTCTCAACCCCCATTGCAGAAATGATCGGAAGTGCAACTGTAAGGGAGCACTTTCCTACGCATGATATATCCTGGACTGTGACAATTCTCTTCATGGCCCAAATCTAAGCCCAATCTGTATTCATTTAAAGCTACAGTTCATGGTATTTTTATGGATACAGATTTGTGCTATACTCAGGCCATGCGAGACAAGCTGTACGAAAACCTTTACCTGCACATCATAGAGGAGATACGCAAGGGCAATCTGAACGCAGGGGCCAAGCTGCCCTCTGTGAGGCGCTGCGCCGAGGACAATGGGGTCAGCATCAACACGGTGCTTGGGGCGTATTCGCTTCTGGTCTCCGAGGGCTACATAGTCGCAAGGGAGAAGAGCGGCTACTATGTCGCGGACTTCGAGACCCCGCTTCCTGCAAAGATGTCTGCGGACACAAGGCCCGGGAGTCAGCCTGACACATCCCAGGCAGGAACTACGGACCTGTCCGCCAATCTGATTGACGGTTCCCTCTTTCCGTACAGCACACTCAAGAGGCTGTACAGGCAGTGCCTGAGCGGCGAGAACATCTCCATCCTGGAGAACCCTGGACCCTTCCTTGGAGAGTGGGATCTGAGACAGTCAATAGCATCCTACGTGTTCAACCATAAGAGCATAGAGTGCGAGGCATCGCAGGTTGTGGTGGGAAGCGGGACATCCTACCTTCTGCAGATACTCTCCTCCCTGTTCAGCGAGAGGCCGGCGTTTCTGATGGAGAACCCGGGCTTCAGCAACACAAGGGACATGCTGATGGATTCCGGTTGCGAGATCCTCGACATCCCGGTTGATGATGAAGGTGCCTCTATCAACGCTGTAAGGTCCTTGGACGGCAGTATCGAAGGGAGGACTGCAATACTCCACATATCACCTTCCCATCAGTTCCCCCTTGGCACAACCATGACCGCCCCCAGGAGAGCGGCATTCCTGAACTGGGTGGCAGACTCAGAGGAGAGGTATATAGTTGAGGATGACTATGACTCCGAGTTCAGATACAACGGGCACCCGATAAGATCCATCAGCAGCATGGACACGGAAGGCCATGTCATATATCTGGGGACATTCTCAAGGACCCTCACCCCGTCTCTCAGACTGAGCTACATGATTCTGCCCAAGCCGCTGCTGGAGAGGTACGAGGAGAGATACGGGAAATATCCATGCCCCGTCTCAAGGATAGACCAGAAGGTCATCTCGCTCTTCATGGACGGAGGGTACTACGAACGCCACATAAACAGGATGAGAAGGCAGTACAAGGCAAAGCGGAACAGGATGCTGGGGATAATACAGGAGAACGCCCCCGGAACCATGGTCAGGGGCGAGGAGGCCGGGCTGCATTTCATAGCCCGCTTCCCGTTGCCGGAGCAGGAGCTTGTGGAAAGGGCGGCAAAGGATGGATTCAGGCTGAAGGGCACCGGAACCGGATGGATAATCATAGGATACGCCCATCTCTCGGAGGAGGAGATGGCTGGCTTCGGTTGCTTCTTGAACAAAACATTCTTCTGTTCTATTCTATGAGGAGTCCAGGGGTGGTCGAAAGACCTGAGAACATACCCTCGAACCTGATCCGGGTAATGCCGGCGTAGGAACGACCTTATATTCAACATCTTTTCCCAGGACAGAAATCATTTTTTATGGAGGCCTTTCATGAAAAAGGTATTATCTGTCATTGCAGTCATGGCAATCGCCATACTCTGCATTTCAGCCCAGTCGGTCACGGAGAGGTCCGATGACCAGAGAACACTCACCGTCTACGCATATGACACATTCTGCGGAGACTGGGGAGCAGCAGGGGCTGTGATCCCTGCATTCGAGGAAGCCACAGGCATAAAGGTGAACCTTGTAGCCGCGGGCGCAGCCGTCGAGGTTATCAGCAAAGTGAGACTTGAGGGTGCGAACACATCCTGCGATGTCATCCTTGGTGTGACCGATGACGTGGCAAGCAAGGCCTACGACCTTCTTGAGCCGTATGACAGCAAGTACATCAGCACAATCCCCGAGGACCTTGTGTTCGACGACAGCCACAGACTGATTCCGTTCGACTACGGGACATTCGCCTTCGTGTACGACACCGAGGCTGGCATCAACCTGCCGACAAGTCTTCAGGACCTCACAAAGGACGAGTACAAGGGCAAGGTGATCCTCATTGACCCAAGGACCAGCTCAGTCGGAACAGGTCTTCTCATGTGGACCGCCAATGTCCTCGGTGATGGATGGAAGGACTGGTGGAGGACCATGACGAAGAACGCCCTTACAACCGCATCCGGTTGGTCATCGGCCTACGGACTCTTCACGGAGGGTGAGGCTCCGATTGTGATCAGCTACACGACAAGCCCCGTCTACCATGTGATGTGGGAGGATACCACAAGATACCAGGCACTCCTTTTCTCAGAAGGACATGAGGCCACAATAGAGGCTGCCGGAATCGTCAAGGGGACAAAGCACAGAGCTGAGGCGGAGGCCTTCATTGACTTCCTTCTCACTGTGGCCCAGGTTGAGCTTGCAAACGCGAACTCAATGTATCCCGTCAACACAGACGTGGAGCTCCCTGAAGCATATGACTACGCGCCTGTTCCGGAGACTATCTACATGAACACGGATGAGGAGGCAGCAGCCCTTGTCCAGGAGTGGACAGACATCATAATGAAATGAGCTGCAGAGTGAAGGAAGATGAAAAGAAGTGATGCTTACTATCTGAGACAGTCCCTGCCGGCGGTACTTGTCACCATCGTCATCTTCCTGCTGCCCATAGGCGCGGTGTTCATCCGCGCATTTGCAAACGGCGAGGAGCTGGCCAGGACCTTCACCGATCCGTACACGTACAGGCTTCTGGGCTTCACAGTCCTGGAGAGCACCCTGAGTGCATTGGTATCGGTTGTCCTTGCCATACCCTTCGCCGTCTTCTTCTCCAGATACACATTCCCCGGAAGGAAAGCCATACTCACAATGAGCGACGCCGCCTTTGCGATGCCGGCCATCCTTGCCGTTCTTGGCTTCGTGATATACTACGGGAACAACGGCATGGTGAATGCGGCCCTAAGGGCAATAAGCGGAGGAAGATGGTCCATCAAGGTCCTCTACTCATTCAAGGCCATAATACTGGCACATGTGTATCTAAACTTCCCTGTAGCCTTCTCCCTGATAACATCTTCACTCTCAACGATGTCCGACAATGAGGAGAATGCCTCAAGTCTTCTGGGGAAGTCCGAATTCAGGA
>JAFVFA010000149.1 GCA_017475725.1 Spirochaetales bacterium | reverse complement strand
AGGAGTCAAGCCTTGAGGCCCAGAAGGTGGCATCCAGGCTTCTTGGAAGCGAAAACGTCGTGACCAACAGACCGATATCCCTTGGCGGTGATGACTTTGCGGAGTACATCATCAAGGTCCCTGGTGTATACGGCTACGTCGGCTCCGGTGGCTCGAAGCCTGAGACAAGGCTTCCTCTCCACAACGGGAAGGTTGAGCTTGACGAGGACTGCCTGGTGGTTGCCGCAAGTCTCCACGTGGCCTATGCAATCAACTTCCTAAATGGTACAATCGATCGGAGTTGAGAACCAAATGATTAGAATAGAGAACTACAACAAGACGTTCCACCTCAAAAGCGGTGATGTCGTTGCCCTTGACGATGTCTCGTTAACCATCAAAGATGGTGAGAAATACGGTGTTATCGGCTATTCAGGCGCCGGAAAGTCAACACTGGTCAGATGCATCAATTTCCTTGAGACCCCGGATTCCGGTTCACTTACCATGGACGGATTCGGGACCATAACGGCAAATGACGGAAAGCTCTACAAGGACGGCAGGCTTCTGTCAGAGAAGAGCCTGAACCAGATGAGACGTTCTGTTGGGATGATCTTCCAGCATTTCAACCTCTTCGACAGAAGCACCGTCTTCGACAATGTCGCATACACGCTCAAGTACAACGGCAAGTCCAAGGAGGAGATATACCGAAGGGTCTTCGAGCTTCTGGATCTGGTAGGTCTTGCAGACAAGGCCGATGTCTTCCCGTCCCAGCTTTCCGGAGGTCAGAAGCAGAGGGTCGCCATTGCGAGAGCCCTGGCCAACAATCCGAAGCTGCTGCTTTCAGACGAGGCCACTTCAGCCCTTGACCCTGATGCCACGGAGTCCATACTCAGGCTGCTGAATGACCTGAACAGGAAACTCGGTCTTACAATCGTCATCATCACTCACGAGATGTCAGTCATCAAGACTGTCTGCGACAGGGTGGCCGTCATGGAGAAGGGAAAGGTTGTGGAGGAGGGAACCGTCTACGATGTGTTCTCGCTTCCCATCATGCCCATCACCGAGAAGTTCGTAAATTCAACGTCATCCCTTGCAAAGGTCGATGAACTGGTCAGATCATCGCAGGAGGCAGGGGAGCATCTGTACAAGCTTGTCTTCGACAAGAACGTGGACAAGCCTCTGATCTCCTACATGAGCAGGAACTTCTTCATTGACTTCAACATCATGCTTGCAAACCTTGAGACCATAGGCGGGAATGGACTTGGTGCCATGGTCGTCAGGATTGACGGTGATCAGGATAACATCGACAAGGCAATGGACTATCTCAAGGAGAACAATGTGAGAGTGGAGGTACTGGCATGAACTCATTCTTCAAGGCGGTTGCACCGAACCTCTATGCATACAGGGAGAGGTTCTTCATGAGCTGCGGACAGACTGCTATGCTGTTCCTGATCCCAGGGGTGATCTCGTTCGTACTTGGAATGATCTTCGGAATCATCCTCACGGTGACCAGAGAGGGAGGAATCAAGCAGAACAGGATTCTCTTCAACATAGTGAACGTGGTCATAAACGTGTTCAGGTCCATCCCGTTCGTGATTCTGCTGATATTCCTGATTCCGTTCACAAGATTTCTTGTCGGGACATCAATCGGGGTCAGAGGTGCAGTGGTGCCTCTGGTGTTCGGATGCGTCCCGTTCTTCACGCGACAGGTTGAGACCGTCCTGGTCAATGTCGACCCGGGAAAGATCGAGGCTGCCCGTTCGATGGGCTCTTCCGTCATGGGAATAATCTTCAGGGTGTATCTGCATGAGGCCGTGCCTGAGCTGATCAGGGTCACGACCATAACCGCAATCTCGCTCATCGGTCTGACCACAATGGCCGGTGCGGTCGGCGCGGGTGGAATAGGCTCGTTCGCCATCAACTACGGACAGGGACAGCACCATCAGGACATAGTCAACGTATGTGTGATCGTCCTTCTTGTCGTTGTCTGCCTCATCCAGGCGCTGGGCAACTTCCTGGCCAGAAAGACCACGAACAGGACCATAATCCTGAGGACTCACAGCCGCTGAGGCTGTCTGTTCTTCAGGATTTCAGGATTCTGCCTGCAGGATCCAGCTTCTGCACCACGGCATAGCAGATGACCGATATCCCAAGACCCCCGACAATGTCCAGGAAGTAGTGCTGCTTCGTGAACACTGTGGACATGCAGATCAGAATCGTCATGACCAGAGAGTAGACCCTTACTCCCTTTGAGACCTCTTCCCGCTTCCTGATCCCAAGATAGCAGTAAAGGCTTATCAGACAATGGTAGGAGGGGAAGAGGTTGAATGCCAGATTCCCTCCATCCGCACCGTAGACAATCTTCAGAAGGGCGTTGAACAGCCCCGGTCGCTCCGCATAGTGCATCAGACCCTCAGCGGCCCTGTCCATGTACGTGGGTATGAAGAGGAATATCAGAAAGCCTATCAGATACGCTGCTGAAAGCCCTATGATGTAGTTCATGAAGTTCCTCTTCTCCGTAAGGGATGCGATTATAGGTCCGCATATCCAGAAGACATAGGAGAACAGGTAGAAGACCACGAACACTGATACAACCGGGATGTTGTCGTCTATGAAAGGTATCTTCGGTGCAAATGCCCAGTTTATGGTTCCGAACACTCTGCTCAGCAGTTCCGCAAGGCGATACATCGCATACTGCAGCACGAAGTAGACGATTCCAAGAACCCAGCCATAGACCGGGACATCCTTGATCCTCTTGATAAGCTTTCCCATAGGAGCCTCCGCTCCCCACAACCCTTGGACATCCTAAACCATACACAGACGTAAATCCAGTCCCATTTCATCTCGGAGGCTCTGTTGTCGATTTCCATCCATTGATATATACTTCAACCAATAAGGTTCTGAACATGGCGAATTTCACAAGACAGGCAATCATTGATTCCTTCCGTAAGCTACTCAACGAGAAACCGGTCAACAAGATCACCGTAAGAAACATCGTCAAGGACTGCGGAGTGAACCGCAACACATTATACTATCACTTCCGTGACATCCCGGCCCTCGTTGAGGAGATCTTCCTGGATGAGGGGATGAGGACCATCGAGAGGTATTCCGACATCGAATCCCTTGAAGACTGCATATGCGCCATCATCGACTACATTCAGTCCAACAGAAGGGCGGTCCTCAACCTTTTCAGATCCTCAAGCAAGGATATCTATGAGACCTTCCTGTGGAAGAGCTGCGACACTCTGGTCAGATCCTACATGGACAGGGCTCTCAATGGGCTCAACCTGTCGAAGTCAGATTCGGAGATAATAATAAGAAGTCTGAAATGCAACCTGTTCGGTCAGATAATGGACTGGATCAACTCCGGAATGAAGGACGATGCCAAGGCGGAGTTCCACAGATACTGCCAGATCTGGCCTGGGGTCGCAGAGTGCATAATGACGATGGCCTTCAAGGAAAAGAACTAGGCAATAACCGCATAATGCCTATAAATCAGACACAAGTCTGTCATTGATTATTCACCATTCAGACTGGTTCCAATAACCTTTGACTTGCATGCTGGGGTCTCCCATATTCCTGGCGTGCTATCCCTGTCGCTGTCCATCCGGACCTCTTGATGCACGGTTCTCTCCGCATCCTTTGGGTTCTTCCGGAGGACAGCTTTTTTTCACTGCCAATCATGCTATACTGTCCGAAGACAGATCATGGGGGAGGAAGACATGGACATCCTGATTCTTGGTGGGACCGGCAACATAAGCAGGCAGATCGTCAAGCAGGGCATTGCCCTGGGCCACAATGTGACAATGGTCAACCGCGGCAGCAGGGTCCTTGAGGAATGCATGGGCGCAAAGGCTATTGTGGCTGACCGAAAGGCTTCAGGTTTCGCATCACTGTTCAAAGGTATGAAATTCGACGTTGTGATCGATGTCATCTGCTACGATGTCCCGGATGCCCGGCAGACGCTGGAAATCTTTTCCGACAAGGCAAAGCAGATAATCTTCACATCCTCCAGTGCTGTGTACAAGAGGCCTCCGATCTCATTCCCTATCGATGAGGACAGGGAGGAGCTCACAGAGGACCCTTCCTTCCCCTATGGCTTCAAGAAGGCCAACATGGAGAGATATCTCTACACCCAGATGGGCAAGGTGGGCTGCGCAATCACAATAATCAGACCGTCTCTTACCTTCGGCCCCGGTGGAGCCAATCTTGGAATGCTCAGGCAGAACAGGAACCTCGTACGCAGAATCAAGGAGGGCAGGCCTGTGGTCACCCTGGGAGAGGGCGTGATGCCTTGGGCCTTCACCTTCACCCCTGATCTGGCAAAGGGCTATCTGATGGCCTGCCTGAACGAGAGGACCTACAATGACTTCTTCCAGGTCTGCAGCTACATGCCCTGCCTCTGGGAGGATCTCTACAGGGCAATAGGCAAGGCTGTGGGCAGGGAACCCAGGCTCTGTTACATCCCGACTGATGTCCTGTATAAGGTCGATCCCTCGCTTTTCGGCCATCTCAGTGTGGAGAAGAAGTACTTCCACGTCTTTGCCGTTGACAAGTTCCGCAGGGCCTGCCCTGGGTTCAAGATCGATTACGACCTTCAGAAGGGTGTGGAGATGATGATTGGATGGTGGGAGGAAAGCGATTTCCCGTTCGACGACTCCAAGGACAGGCTTGAGGACCGGCTCTGCGAGGCGTACGACAGGTTCTCAGAGTCCATGTCCAGAGTCAATGGAGACTAGGATGGATAGAGAGAAACTTGCCGAGCAGCAACTGAATCAGGTATGTGTGCGCCATGCTGTGCGTGCCTATTTGGAGGTCCTATGAAACACAGAATTGCAATTGTCGGTTGCTCCGACCCTCTCTTCGGGGAAAGGGGAGAGTCAACCAGAAAAGTAATAGGGCTTCTGAGAAGGGAGGGCCATGAGGTCTTTCCAAGCGACTATCTGTACCAGCCTTTCACAAAGGACCTCCCAAGGCTCAAGGCAAGGGAGCTCAACTCCTTCTTCAGAGACCCTGAGATGGGCTTCATCTTCGACGTCTCCGGTGGGGATCTGGCCAACACGGTGCTGCCTTATCTGGACTATGAGGCAATCAGGAAGAGCAGTGCCACCTTCCATGGCTACAGCGACCTCTCCACGGTTCTGAATGCAATAGTTGCAAAGACGGGAAGACAGGCTGTGAACTACCAGATCAGAAACCTTGTCTACGACCATGCGGAAGAGCAGCTTGCGTACTTCAAGGCCCATATCCTTGAACACAGGGTCAGCCTCTCCGACCTGGATGTCCATTACCTTCGCGGAAGCTCCATGGAGGGCAGGGTCCTTGGCGGGAACACCAGGTGCTTCCAGAAACTTGCGGGAACGGAGTACTGGCCCTGCCTGGATGACTCGATCATACTGCTGGAATCCTATGGTGGAGTCCAATACAGGATGATGACTGCCCTGGAGCAGTACATCCAGATGGGAGTGTTCCAGAAGGTCAGCGGGGTGCTGCTGGGCACGTTCACAAAGATGGACAGGGATGGAAGCAGGCCTACAATGAGGGAGATGGTTCTTGAGAACATCCCGGAGGACATTCCGGTGGCAGAGACCAGATTTATAGGTCATAATACAGATGCCAGGGCCATAGTGCTCGGCTGATGGAGGT
>JAFVFA010000148.1 GCA_017475725.1 Spirochaetales bacterium | reverse complement strand
TTATGTCCTTCTTTGTGGCGTCGGGGTTTGCCTCAAGGAAGTCGTACTTCTTCATAAGGATCCTGACGTTGTCCATTCTGATGAGACTGATTCCGCAAAGGCCCGGTATCATCGTTGCCGTCAGAACGGTCAGAACAAAGTCCACTATGGTCCTCAGCAGCAGAAGAACGGTGACACCAAGATTGTCAGCCACAATGATGAAGCATTTCTTCAATGTCTTGAATGCCCCGTCAGCCTCCATGTGGAAGCACAGCGGATAGAAATACTGCAAGGCAAGGACAATGACGACCATAAGCCAGAACATGAGCATCCCCATGAAGATCCCGAAGAGGTTCCCGATGGAGAAATAGAACGGCATGACGAACATTATGAGGAATGCAATTGCAAGACAGAGAAAGAAATGGAGGAAACCATGACCTATATGGTACCTGAATGCCTCCTTGAAGGCCTTGAAACCCCCTTTCTGATATCTGCTGTATCCGAAGGTGACGGCGCTGATGCCAAGGCTGTACATGCTGAAGCACAGCACAGCCAGTATCTGCACGATGATTGAAAGTGCAGCGGAGAACTCTCCAAGAGCTCCTGAGGCAAGGATAAGAAGCAGCGGGACTATGTATCCAAGGTTCATGATGACAATCATCAGAAGATTGTCCCAGATGTCAAAGAATCCCTTTTTTACCAGAAAACCAACCATGTTAGAAATTTACTACCTTATAAAGCCTATGGCAAGTGACCAATTGCGAAAAACCGCACATCAATCGAATTCTATGTACACAGGAGCATGGTCAGAGCCCAGTACATCGGCGTCTATGCCAGCATCTGTCACCCTGTTGGCTGATCTGGTGGAGACAAGCCAGTAGTCTATTCTCCACCCTACGTTCTTCTCCCGTGCCCTGAACCTGTAGGACCACCAGCTGTAGGCATCCTTCAGATCGGGGTGGAACATGCGGAAGGTGTCTGTGAAACCGCTGTCCAGCAGTCTGCTGAAGCTTGTGCGCTCCTCGATTGTGAAACCGGCGTTGTGGATGTTGGTCTTTGGGTTCTTTATGTCGATCTCCTTGTGGGCTACATTCATGTCCCCGCAGATGAGAACAGTCTTGGACGCATCGAGCTCAAGGACGAAGTTCCTGAAGTACTCGTCCCACTCCATCCTGAACGGAAGCCTTGCAAGCCCGTCCTGGGAGTTCGGGGTATAGACGCAGACGACATAGTAGTCGTCGAACTCCAGAGCGCAGATACGCCCCTCGTTGTCCTTTCCGTGCCTTACGGACAGGGCTTCCTTTCTGGAGAACACCGCAGTACCCGAATAGCCCTTCTTCTCGGCGTAGTTCCAGTAGCAGTGGTATCCGGGAAGGTCCAAATCAAGCTGTCCCTCTGAGAGCTTTATCTCCTGCAGGCAGAAGACATCGGCATCCGTGGACCTGAAGTAGTCCATGAAGCCTTTGCCCAGAACCGCCCTGAGGCCATTAACATTCCATGAAACGAATCTCATCTGATCCTCCGTTTCGGCAATGATAACACACCATATATGAAATAATCGATACGGTAACCATAAATATTTCTTGACAACCCATGGGGTAAATGGTAAATCAACAGAAAACATATTCACTGACAGGGATCACCTAATGAGCAGAAAGAGACTTAAGGGCGAGAAGTATGATGCATACCTCGTCAAGAACATAGAGCCGATGCAGGCCTTCATGACAAGCCTGCTTGGAAGCAGAATAGAGAATGAGGCAGTCTGCAATTTCGACATTGAGATGTCAGCCCTTGAAGACTACATCCAGAGACGCAACTCGGAGAACCCGGAATTCAAGTACACCTTCTACCATGTCTTCTGTGCCGCCTTGGCAAGGACCATTGCTGAAAGGCCCAGGATGAACTACTTCATCCGCAACGGCAAGTTCTATGAGCGCAAGAAGATAACGATGGCCTCTGTGGCCAAGAAGGTAAAGGCAGACGGCGCAGAGGAAGGCCTGATAATAATGGACTACGACAGAGGCAGCGAGGTCAGCCCGATCGAGCAGATGCACAACCTGATCTGCAGCCAGGTCAACCATTTAAGGAAGGATGAGCAGTCCCATGACAGCACAACTGACATCATGAAGAAGCTTGTCTCCCTTCCCGGCCCCATCTACAAGCTTGTGGTTAAGATGATAGTCCGCCTGGACAGGAAGGGAAACCTCCCCAAGGACCTTGTGGACGTCAATCCGTACTCACAGACATGCTTCATCTCGAATCTGGGTTCCATCAGGATGGATGCCAACTACCACCATCTTGCGAACTTCGGCTCCAACTCTTTCTTCGCCATAATAGGCAAGAAGGAGCTCAAACCGTGCTTCAATCCGGACGGGACCTACAAGATGAAGATGTACCTTCCGATATCCTTCACCATTGACGAGAGAATCGCCGACGGTGTCTACTTCAACAACTCCATCAAGGTCCTGAAGGCCTACATGATGAAGCCTGAGCTGCTTGACAGACCGGCGAGCGAAAGCATAGACATCCGAAAGGTCGAGGAAGAGTTCGGACTATAACAATTATTTGGAGAACAACAAGATATGGATTATACACAGCAGGAGCTGAAAGAGGCTCCATGGCTTGCAAGCTATGGTGATGTCCCATTTCACCTGGACTACCCGGACTACTCCATCAGCGAGGCGCTCTTCAGAAGCGCAGAGAAGTATCCCAACCAGGTGGCCCTGACCTTCCAGGGCAAGGATACAAAGTACAGGGATCTGATCCCCCAGGTTCTGAAGGCTGAGAAGGCCTTCAAGACGCTTGGGATCAAGGAAGGTGATGTCGTCACCGTGTGCATGCAGAATGTGCCGCAGACCGTCATCTGCCTCTATGCCATCAACGCCATAGGCGCCATAGCCAGCATGATACACCCCCTCTCAGCCGTACATGAGATAG